>JBEBHC010000151.1:0-7098 GCA_040081185.1 Devosia sp.
TGCCCGACGGGCAGATCGAGATCGGCATCGAGCGCCTGCACCTCGAACAGGATGCCGGCAAGTCGATCCACGACCAGCATCCGAACCTGAGCTTCGTCGATCTGAACCGCTCGGGTGTCGCGCTGATGGAGATCGTGTCCAAGCCGGACCTGCGCTCGTCAGAGGAGGCCAAGACCTATCTGAGCAAGCTGCGCACCATCCTGCGCTACCTCGGCACATGCGACGGAAATATGGAACAGGGTTCCATGCGCGCCGATGTTAACGTTTCGGTAAGACGCCCGGGGGGCGAGTTCGGCACGCGGTGTGAAATCAAGAACGTCAATTCAGTCCGCTTCGCCGGGCAGGCAATCGAATTCGAGGCACGCCGCCAGATCGATATTATCGAAGACGGTGGCAGCATCGATCAGGAGACGCGGCTCTACGATCCCAAGAACGGCGAGACGCGCTCGATGCGTTCCAAGGAAGAGGCGCACGACTATCGCTACTTTCCCGATCCGGACCTGCTGCCGCTCGAATTCGACCAGGCCTTCATCGACGCGCTGGCAAAGCATCTGCCGGAACTCCCCGACGAGAAGCAGGCGCGGTTCATCACCCAGTATGGCGTGACACCGTACGACGCCATGGTCCTGACGCTCGAGCGCGAGACGGCAGACTATTACGAGGCCTGTGTGAAACACGGCGGCAGGACCCGCGACGGCAAGGCAGTGTCCAACCTGATCAACGGCGACATTGCTGCTTACGCGAACAGCCAGGGGCTGAGCGTCTGGGAGACGCATATCCAGCCGGCGCAGGTCGCTGGAATAGTCGATTTGGTGACGGCGGGAACGATTTCGTCCAAGGGCGCCAAGGACCTGCTGCAGGTAATCATCGCCGAGGAACCCGAGGGCGATCCGGCCGAGATCGTCGAGCGCCGCGGCATGAAGCAGGTCACCGACCTCGGCGCTATCGAAAAGGTGGTGGACGAGATCATCGCCGCCAATCCGGACCAGGTCGCCAAGGTCCTGGCCAAGCCAACCCTCATCGGGTGGTTCGTCGGCCAGGCGATGAAGGCATCCGGCGGCAAGGCCAACCCCCAGGCGCTTAACGACATCCTGAAGCGCAAACTGGGGCTCTGAGTCGTGGCCGGCATGCAGATGGCCGTCAGTCTGCGCAACGTGCCGGGCACCAAGGCCGCCATGGGCTGGGCTGGTGGCCCACAGTGGTCATCGACCGCGCCGAGGGCAAAGCCGGCGGGATGGGACTTGGCTTCAACGGCGCGCAGATGATCGCCCTCGATCGGCGGCTGCTTCTGCAACGACCTCCGCTACGTCGCCGAAGAGTTCGGCGTTGAGCTGACCGCGATCGCGGTGGACGTAACGGTAGAACTCGACGGCACGCCGCTTGTGGTGACATCCGCCATCATGAGCGTCCACGTCGAAACGGCGTCCCCGGGTATGGACATTTCCGCCCTGCTGAAACGGACCGAAGACACTTCGGCGGTGACCCAATCGGTGCGCCGCGGTTTTCCGGTGACGATCAGCCCAGCCTGAGCAGCCTAGTTAAGCTCTCGTTAACACCCTGAATCTGCACGCATAAACTCTAGTTTATGGCCTTAGGCCCGCATGCCTATGGACCGTTGGTTAAACCCTGGGGCAATGGTCGGGCAGGGATGCAGCCTGTCCTTTCGGGTCGACCGGACGCGATGGGTGGTCCGGCAACTCAGGAGACTATCGATGAAGTTCCGGATCCTCGCCGTCGCAGCGATGCTGTTGGTGACGACCTCGCTGGCGCAGGCTGCTCTGAACGTGGACGCCGTAACGGCGCAACTCACCACCGACGGCTACACGCGTATTGAAGTGAAGATCGGCCCGACGCAGGCCAAGATTGAGGCCATCAAGCCCGACGGTACCAAGCTCGAGGTGATCTACGACCTCGCCACGGAGGCCGTACTTAAGTCCGAGACCGGCACTGCCCGGCCGGGTGAGAACGTTACGCCGGGCGTGTTCGTGCGCAATGAGGATAGCGATTTCCTCAGCGGCGGCGGTGGTGGTGACGACGATTCCTCCGATGACGTCTCGGACGACGACAATGGCGGCCAGGGCAGCAATGACGGCCCGGGCGATGATAACGGCGGCCATGACGGCGCCGACGATGACAGCGGTCACGACAGTGGCGACGATGACAGCGGTCACCACGGTGGCGGCGACGACAACAGCAATAGCGGCAGGGACTGATCCCGGCCGCTGCGCGGGGGAAGCGGGCATGCCGCGCCTGCTTTCCCCGCAGCCTTTCGTTAGGTACGGTGAACGAAATGAGACGCCGCGTTTTTCTTATCGCCGCCGCAGGGTTTACCCTGCTTTCGACCACTGCCGCCCGAGCCGACTACGCGGACGACATGGTCACCTGGCTCAAGGGGCAGGGCTATCTCGAGGTCGTGCTGACGCGCACGCTCCTGGGCCGCGCTCACATCCTTGCCTCCACGGCTAAGGGCACACGAGAGATTGTGATCAATCCACGTACCGGAGAGGTGCTTCGCGACGTTTGGCTCGACGCCGATGGGAATGTTTTGCCGTTTGGCGCTGTTGACGACGACAAGGACGGTGAAAACAGCGGTCCTGGTGGTGGTGGCGGCGATGACGAGAACAGCGGTGACGACGGCGGCGACGATGACAATAGCGGTCACGGCGGTGGCGACGACGACAGCAGTGACGACGGCGGCGATGACAAGAGTGACAGCGGTAGCGGCGACGACAACAGCGGCCACGGCAGCGGCGGCTAGGCACGACTGATGGGGCGGGTCTGGGTCATTGTCGTAATTCTGGCGTTGCAGATGCTCAGCGCCGTGTTTTTCATTTCCGACATCCTGTCGTCCTACATCGGCTTCACCACGCAGCCTCTCCCATGGGAAATGCGCGAACTCCTCGAGATCGCGGCGGCGCTTGGCCTGGGCATCGGTGTGGTTTTCGGCAGCGTTGCGCTCGTTAACGCGCACCAGCAAAGGCGCGCTGCCGAGGAGCGGCTCCGTGTCGCCTCCGGTGCCTTCATGGATTTGCTTGCGGAACGCTTTGCAGCCTGGGGGCTCACGCGGGCCGAAGCCGACGTGGCCCTGTTCGCGATCAAGGGCATGTCGACGGCGGAGATTGCGTCGATGCGAAAGACGTCAGAGGGCACGGTAAAGGCACAGACCAACGCGATCTATCGCAAGGCCGGCGTCACCGGGCGCCCGCAACTGCTGTCGCTGTTCATCGAGGACCTGATGGACGACGACGGCACCGTCCGCGCCAGCCTCGCCTCCTCGCAGGAGCCGCCGACCAAGTTGCTGCCATCTCCCGTGGTCGACGCCGACTAGGCCCGCGTTAGAGCGCTCCCTAGGCCGGCTGCGGCATGAATCGCCGGATCAGCCGCCCATCGATCACGACAAGGCCGATGAAAATGACTGCGATGCCCGCGATCTGCACCGGCACGAAGCCCTCATGCAGCACCAGCACCCCGAGCAGGATCGCCGAAATCGGCGTGATGAACGTGTTGAGCGACAGGTTCGTGGCACCGACCCGCGGGAGCAGCCAGTACACCAGCAGGAAGGAGAAGCTGGTCGAGAAGATGCCGATCCCGAGCAGCGCGCCCCAAGTTTCGAGCCGCGTGATGACCGGCATGCCAGAAAAGAACAGCGCGATCGGCAGCATCACGATGGCGGCGGCCGTGAGCGAGGACGTCGCAACCACCGAGGGCTCCACGGTCTTGAAGCGGCGCGCGTAGTTGAGCGTCAGCGCGTAGCAGAGGGTAGCCAGCAGCGCCGCCAGCAGCGCAACGATCTCGGTCGAGCCGACGCCGAACGACGGCGAGGCCAATAGCAATCCTCCGGCAAAGCCAATCACGACACCGACCACTTTGTTCCAGGTGGCCCTTTCGCCGCCGGGCCAGAGTTGCGAGACGATAACGGTCGTCATCGGTGTCATGCCGTTGATCACGCCGATGACCGAACTCGCGACGTGCTCCTCTGCGTACGGAAACAGCGCGAACGGGATGGCATAGTTTAGGATACCCAGGATCAACAGCTGCACATAGACGCCGGTGTCGCGCGGGAACGTCTTGCGCATCGCCAGCACATAGACCCAGCAGATCAGCGCGCCGATCGTCACGCGACCGGCCGAAACCCACAGCGGGCTGATCTCGCGGATCAACACAGCATTGAACAGGAACGAGCAGCCCCAAACGGCGCCGAGGCCGATGATCAGTGCCCAATAGCGAAGTGGCATGGTGTCTCCTAGACGTCGACCTTGAAGCCGATCGTGGTGGGGTCGGCAGGCTGGCCGCGCAATCCCCAGTTCCCGAAAGGAACGTCGTTGACGATGACAAGCAGATCGCCCTCGGCGAGGCCGAATGCAGATAGCTCGCGCTGGAGAGCGGAATACAGACGTGCCTTCGCTTCACGCGAGCGGCCGCTGAACATTGTGATCTCCAGAACCGAGTAGCCGGGACCGCGACCCGCCGGCACGAGAAACGCGTCCGCCGGGTACTCGAGTATCCGGACGCACTTGTCGTCCTCGGGGATGCGGATGCCTTCGACGAGAGCGCGCTGGATGGCGGCATTCAGCGCGGCGTGACGATTGCCGATCCAGCCGGCGCGGGTCTCGAAACGGGTCGAAGGCATGGTGGGAACTCCTCGCGCGACCATGACCGAGCCAGGCAGGCGCGTCGAACCGATTTTGACGATGGAGCCGATCAAAACCCGTGATGCGAAGCGGTTTGGCCGGATGCTTACGAAGCGGACCCGGGCGGCTGGCCCGAGGGTGGCTGACCTGGAGAGGGGTCTTCTGGACGGCGCCACCCTACGTGTTCCATTGCGCGCAGCCAGCCGGTGTCTAGCTGATGCTGGGTTGGGTCGTACTCGTGCTGAACTCGTTCAGATTTTGTGGTGATCGGGATAAAATGGCGAAAGGTCAGATCGCGTGCGCGAGTGGATCGCGACCGGCCCCCGGCCCCATGTATGTGCCACTGCACCTTGTCAGGCATCAGCCGGGGTATCGCGGCCCACTTGTCGGGAGAGCTCTTGCCCGAGCCATAGCTGAGGTCCCGATGACGCAACGGCGCCGTAGGCGGGGTGACCGATTCGATGTTTGTACCGTGGAAATGGATGGCGCCGCGCAACGACTGGTCGAGCCAGTCGAAAAGGCTGCGTCCGCCCTTTGACACGACCATTTCGTCGACGTCGCAACTCAGAATGCCGCGCGCGTCGCGCAGGAAGCGTCGGCGCGCATGTTCAAGTATTGTGACCTGCGTGTAGTCGGCGGAGATGTGCTTGTTCCAGTAACCCCATTTGTGGCTCCATGGGACGACAACTGCGACATCGACGCCGGGGACGGTCCGAATGCGGGCCAGCAATTCGTCAGGGGAGTAAAGCGTCGAGTTGTTGTCGTAGAACAGCACCGCATCGACGCCGTGAGCCCGAACGTGAAAATCGACCCAGTCGGCAATCCAATCGAGCCTATTGTCTCTCGACTTCGTCGTGATGACCTTCCGACCCCGAAAGAGGTCGAAACCGCTAGGCTGCACGAGCGCGGCCTCTGTCGGCCAATCGAGTTCAAACTTTATCTGCTGAGGCCTTGTTGGCAATGCGAGTGTAGTGATCTGGCAACCATGCATCTGACGCAAAACGGGCGCACGCGACGGCCGTTCTCCGTCGATCCGGATGGTGTCGAGCCTGATCAGTGCTTCGAAGTTGCGCAGTGGTGGCCCTATCATCACGAGTTGTCGTCCGTCCCAGAACACGTCGTAGAACAGGGACTTGGCATCCACGCGCGCGTCGTGTTCCGGGTGCCTCAGTTCTACCGGCACGGGTTCGTAGCGCGACAATGGCACAGTATCAGGCACAGCAACGCCGGTGATGCGTTCGATCCGACAAGGCTCGGCAACCGTCACGACGCCAGGCGTGGTCAACCAGCGCTTCGGCCAGGTCGCAGCAAAAGCAAGAACAGCCACGACCGACCAGACCAAGTCGCGGGAGTGATACAACAGCCGACCGAATGGATTACCTGCCATACGCTCACTATAGCCGACGCATGAGCAGAGCGGCAGAGACTGCAGTGTTTGGCCCAGCGCGACCTGCCGCGGCGGCCGTGCAGGACGATGGGCTTGATCGAAGTGCCAGCCTAGCCTTGGACACCCATGCCATCGTGGCCACGCGCCACAATTGCCAATGCGGCTGGATATGCGATGTGTTCCTCGACGAGGATGCGGGCGGCAAGGGTGTCGGCGGTGTCACCGGGTAGGATCGGGACGCGTCGCTGCAGGATGGCAGGCCCGCCATCGAGCGCGGGGATCACCCAATGCACCGTGCATCCGCTCTCGGAAACCCCGGCGTCGAGCGCCTGCTGCTGGGGCTTCAACCCCTTGAACAGCGGTAGCAAGGACGGGTGGATGTTGAGCATCCGGCCAGTCCACGCGTTCGCGAACCCCTGCGAGAAGATGCGCATGAAGCCCGCGAGGCAGATGATCTCCGCGCCCCAGCCAGTGAGGATGCGATCGATCTCGGCGTCGAAGCTCTCACGGTCGGGGAAGTCTTTGTGCGAACGAACGGCGGTTTGAATGCCCGCGGCTTGCGCAAAGGCGAGGCCGGGCGCGTCGGCCCTGTTCGAGAAGACGCCGACGATTTCGGCCGGATAGTCGGAGGACCTTGCGGCGTCGATGAGCGCGGTCATGTTGGAACCGCGGCCCGAGATCAGAACAGCGACGCGCCGCTTCACAGGGCCAGCTTGCCCTGGAAGGTCACCGGATCACCGGTTCGCTCGGTGAGATGGCCGACGATGGCTGCCTTCTCGCCCTGGGCATTCAGGTGAGTGACCAGCGCGTCAGCTTCCGCCGGCGCAATGGCGCAAATCATTCCGATGCCACAGTTGAAGGTGCGCAGCATCTCGCGTTCATTCATGCCGCCGACCCGCGCCAGCCAGCCGAAGACCTTGGGCACCGACACGGCGTCGAGATCGATGTGGGCCGTGATCGCGTCCGGCAGGACGCGCGGGAGGTTGTCGATGAAGCCGCCGCCAGTGATGTGAGCCAGCGCCTTGATGCCAATGCCGGCTTTCAGCGCCGACAGGATCGGTTTGACGTAGATGCGGGTGG
>JBEBHC010000152.1:0-7087 GCA_040081185.1 Devosia sp.
GTCCCGAATAGGGGAAAGAGAGGGGCACAAACGGACCCCGGAGCGCCGGACTTTCAGAAGAGGGCTGGATCTCCGCCGGCATTACCCGGTTTCGCCGCCCAATCCCCGGCCCCAGAGGCGACTCTGGAACCGCCGGCCGCCTCACCACCCGTTCGCCGCGTCCGCTCGCGTGGTGAAGTGGCAGGACTATACACCGGCCGGGGAGGGTGCGGATTCGGCGCCGATTCGCCTGTGCCGCCAGAGGCTTGCGCCTGTTTCGCGGGTGGTCCTGGCGCCCGGGCCTCTCACGGTCTGGGCGGCCACTCCGGCAGATGGAACGGGGTTACACTCTGGCCGTCGGCTTGTGCGCGGCCGGCGGCGATGCCGATCTCGTAGGCTTCCTCACGCAGGCGGTTGATGAGGCCATAAGTCTGGGCGCGCAACTCGTCGCTCGGGCGCTCTCCCACCTTCGGCGCCGTGGCGACCTGCTGGCCGAGGCGCTGCACCGGCAGCGTCCCGCCAGTGTCCAGCCGCCAAGCGTAACACCTGGCCTTGGCATCCCACGGCGCGTGCGCCGCCTCGAAGGCGGTCAGCGCCGCGAGCGCCTGCGCCAGCCGCGCCGCGAGCCCGCCATAGGTCTCGGCGGCGACGGCAGGCGGGCGCCGCAAGCCGAGCGCCAGGGCGGCGCGCACCAGCAGCACCTCCGCTGCCGCCGCGAGATCGGGCGGCGCCGCCTGCTCCGGCCGCTTGCCCGCCATTGCCTGGATGCTGCGGGCCAGCGCCTCGACTTCGCCATAGGCGGCCTCGAGCGCCATCGCCCGGGCGGCGGTGAATTGTCGTCTGCTCATGCGGCTCTCCGATCGCCAGTTTTCGCTGCCGCCTCAGGGTAGGGGCGCGGCGAGGCGCGCGCACAAATGCTGAAGCCGCTCCGGATAGCACTTGTCCGGCAGCGGCTTGGGTTGTTCTTGTTTTGTTCTCGCGCTATGGGTTTGGCTTGAGGAGAGTCGAGGGAGCCGGTGGTCGGCCAGCGGTTGGAGCGCACCAGCTGTTGGAACGGCGGCTGGAGCGGGAACCGCGCGGGAACGCCGGGACAGAGCAGAAAAAGAACGGCGGTTGGACCGACGGCTGCAGCGCGGTACGCGCGGGAACGCCGGGACAGAGCAGAAAAGAACGGCGGTTGGACCGACAGCTGTAGCGCAATGGCGGTTGGATCGGCGGCTGGAGCGCGGGAACCGCGCGTAAACGCAGGGACAGAGCGCAAAGAGAGGCGCGCGGAACCGTCGGGACAGAGCGAAAAAGAGAGCACGCAATGGGCAGATATCCGCGCACCGTGAGTGAGTTCGCCGCCGGCCGGCGCGAGGTGCAGGTGCATTGCGCCGAGTGCATGCGCCGCCGCGTGGTGCCGCCCGACGTGCTCGACGCCGCCTTCGGCCCCGATTTCGATCTCTATGACGGCTATGCCGGCCTCGTCGCCGAACTGCGCTGCGACCAGTGCGGCAAGAAGCACCGCACCATCGTCTTTCGCTACCCGGCGCGAACCGGGTTCGGAGAGGTCAACTCCGAGGACGCCCTCAACAGCGAACTGGAACGCCGGGCCTATATCCGGGTGCGCGGCTGGGAGACGCAGGAGTTGCGGGGGCCGCGGAGGAGGAGGCGGTGATCGCGAAACTGTAATAGAGCGTCCCATAGCCGAGGATTTGCCTGAGGCCGAGGAGCCATACAACAAGAGCGGGCCGGAGCGTTTTGTGCGCTTGGATGCCGGTTGTGACGATGACGCAAACCTCGTTAGCAACAGCCAGACGATGCCTTGGCAGTGCTCGGCGCGCAACACACGCTTGCCTCCGAAGCGGCCGACGGTGCGGCGCGGTGGCGCGGCTTGCAAATCGCCGGGCGCTCGCCGAGACGCACGATCGCGCTGTCTTCGGTGATGCTCACGTCCGCCACGTCATAGACCCGCATGGCCTCCCCGGCGCGGCTGACTTCGAGCGTGAGGCGCGCATCGGCGTTGAGCCGGACCTTGGCACTCACCTGCCCGAGGATGCGGCGAAATTTCCCTGCCCGCATAAAGGTCTCGCCGTCCTTTGCCGGAATGTCCTCAACCTGCAAGATCGTCTCTTGCCACGCATCGGGGTTGCCGCCGCAATCGAGCGTGACGAAGGAGCCCGCCTTGACCTCAGTGACATGGTAGCCCGCTTGGACTAGGCGGCCGTCGCCATAGTCGAGGACGAGGGCCTTATCGTCATGGGGCGCGAGGGCAGTGAGAACCTTGGCGAGCGAGGTATCGGCTGAGGCGGTAGTGATGCTTGCATAGGCGTTCATGGTCGGCTATCCTTATTTCAACGACTCTTGAGATATTGAAATGAAGATTGAAGAAGATCAAGCCCTAGACGCCTTCGGGGCGCTTTCGCAGGCGACTCGCCTCCAAATGGTCAGGGCGCTCGTGGTCGCCGGACCAGATGGTTTGGCTGCCGGTGCGGTTGGCGAGGCGGTTGGCGCATCGTCCTCCGCGGCTTCCTTTCACCTCTCACATCTTGAGCGCGCCGGGCTCGTGTCCTCGCGCCGCGAGTCACGCTCCATCATCTACTCTGCCAACTTCGATGGCCTCTCCGGCCTCGTTGAGTTTCTTATGCGCGACTGTTGCCAGGGCCGTCCTGAGGTTTGCGCCCCGGCCGGGCTCGTCGCCGCCGATTGTTGTTCACCCAAGACCGTGAAGGAGGCGGCCTGTGCCTGCTAAGACCTACAACGTCCTGTTCCTCTGCACCGGCAATTCCGCCCGCTCCATCCTCGGTGAGGCGCTACTCAATCAACTTGGCAGTGAGCGTTTCCGTGCGTTTTCCGCGGGAAGCTATCCGAAGGGGCAGGTTAACCCCATGACGCTTGAAGTGCTCAAGCAGAACGGGATTCCAACAGAGGGCCTCCGCTCTAAGTCTTGGGACGAGTTTGCCGTGCCCGGCGCTCCCACCATGGACTTCGTCTTCACCGTCTGTGACAACGCCGCGGGCGAGACATGCCCGTTGTGGCCCGGCCATCCGATGAGCGCCCATTGGGGCATCGAAGACCCTGCCGAAGTTGAAGGTCCGGACTTCAAGCGCCGCGCGGCCTTCGAGGACGCGATGCGCTACATGAAGAACCGCATTGAGGCCTTTATCAATCTGCCACTCGAAAGCATTGACCGCATGGCCCTCGGTCCCAAGCTTGCTGGCATCGGCCGCATGGATGGCAGCACCTTCAAGGCACCACAGGTGGCATGATGGGCCAGTTTATCGCAACGAAGGTGGCGGGTTCGGACAGCGGGCTCCGTGATGCGCTCGTGGCCGCGAACCTTCCCACTGAAGACCTCACCGATGGTGGGCGGCGCTTCTTCCGCTTCGATCTAGACGGCCGCCCGGTGGGCTATGGCGGCTTCGAGCCGCATGGTGCTTACGCGCTCTTGCGCTCCGTTGTGGTCCTGCCCGAGGCCCGAGGGACGGGCGTAGGCCGCGCTGTTGCCGAGGGTGTCTTGCAGAAGGCCGCGGCGGAGAAATGCTCCGAAGCGTTCTTGCTCACCACCACTGCCGAGGGCTTCTTCCAGCACATCGGCTTTCACGAGATAGACCGCGCGCTGGCACCCAAGGAGATACTGGCCACGAAACAGGCGGCTACCATTTGCGCCACCGCCACGTTGCTCGCGCGCCGTCTTGATGGCTAGTCTTAGCCGTCGCCTCGCCGCCGAGGCGCTAGGAACCGGCATGCTCGTTGCGACCGTAGTGGGTTCCGGCATCATGGCCGAGCGGCTCACTACCGATGGCGCATTGGCGCTTCTTGGCAATACCCTTCCAACAGCCGCTATCCTCGTGGTGCTCATCACCGTGCTCGGCCCCATCTCGGGCGCACACTTCAACCCCGCCGTTTCGATGGTGATGGCATTGCGGCTCGATCTCGCCCCACGCGAGGCTGCGGTCTATGTCATTGCGCAAGTGATGGGCGGGGTAGTCGGGACGCTCTTGGCCCATGCAATGTTTGCCGAGCCGATACTCGTGCCATCGACGCATGCCCGCTTGGGAGCCGGGCAATGGCTGGCCGAGGGGGTTGCGACCTTCGGGCTCGTCCTAGTCATTCTTGGCGGACTCCGCATTCGCCCGCAGGCGGTCCCTTGGCTCGTCGGCCTCTATGTAGCAGCGGCCTATTGGTTCACGTCCTCGACATCCTTCGCCAATCCGGCCGCTACCATCGCCAGAGCGCTCTCCAACACCTTCGCTGGAATCCGTCCAGCAGACGCTCCTTTATTTGTCATGTCCCAATTTGCAGGAGCGCTTTTGGCCCTTGCCACAGTGAGATGGCTTTTCGTGAATTTGGCAGAACGAAAGACTACTCATCCCCCATTTTCAGCGCCGCGATAAACGCCTCCTGCGGGATCTCCACGCTCCCGAACTGACGCATCTTCTTTTTACCCCGTTTCTGCGCTTCCAGCAGTTTGCGCTTGCGCGTCGCGTCGCCGCCGTAGCACTTGGCCGTCACGTCCTTGCGCAGGGCGCGGATGGTTTCGCGGGCGATGATCTTGCCGCCGATGGCGGCCTGGATGGGAATGACGAACAGGTGCGGCGGGATCAGCTCCTTGAGCTTTTCGCACATCTGGCGGCCGCGGGCTTCGGCGGCGGCGCGGTGGACGAGCATCGAGAGCGCGTCGACCGGTTCGGCATTGACCAGGATCGAGAGCTTCACCAGGTCGCCGTCGCGGTAATCGGCGAGGGTGTAGTCGAAGCTGGCATAGCCGGCGGAGATGGATTTGAGCCGGTCGTAGAAATCGAACACCACTTCGTTGAGCGGCAGGTCGTATTCGATCATCGCGCGGTTGCCGACATAGGTCATGTTGCGCTGGATGCCGCGCCTGTCCTGGCAGAGCTTGAGGATGGAGCCTAGATATTCGTCCGGTGTGAGGATGGTCGCCTTGATCCAGGGCTCGCGGATTTCGCGGATGCGCGTGACCTCCGGCATGTCGGCCGGATTGTGCAGCTGCATGGTCTCGCCGTTGCTGAGCGCGATCTCGTAGATGACGCTGGGCGCGGTTGCGATGAGATCGAGATTGAACTCGCGGCTGAGGCGCTCCTGGATGATCTCGAGATGCAAGAGCCCGAGGAAGCCGCAGCGGAAGCCGAAGCCGAGCGCCGCCGACGTCTCCATCTCGAACGAGAAGCTCGCATCGTTGAGCCGGAGCTTGCCCATGGCTTCGCGCAGCAGCTCGAAATCCGATGCGTCGGTGGGGAACAGGCCGCAGAACACCACCGGCTGCGCCGGGCGGAAGCCGGGCAGCGCGGCCGCGGTGGGCTTGCGGTCATCGGTGATGGTGTCGCCGACATTGGTATCGGCCACCTGCTTGATGGCGGCGGTGAAGAACCCGATCTCGCCCGGCCCGAGCTCGGCCATTTCCACCATCTTGGGGGTGAATACGCCGACCCGGTCGAGCTCGTAGACGGCGTTGCTCGCCATCATCCGGATGCGCTGGTTCTTGCGCACGGTGCCATCGACCACGCGGATGAGGACGACCACGCCGAGATAGGTGTCGTACCAGCTGTCGACGAGCAGCGCCTTGAGCGGCGCCGCCGCATCGCCCTTAGGGGCCGGCAGGCGATGCACGATCGCCTCGAGCACGGTGTCGATGCCGAGCCCGGATTTGGCGCTGATCATCAGCGCATCGGAAGCGTCGAGGCCGATGACGTCCTCGATCTGCTGGCGGACCTTGTCCACCTCGGCGGCCGGCAGGTCGATCTTGTTGAGCACGGGCACGATCTCGTGGCCGGCATCGAGCGCGTGATAGACATTGGCGAGCGTCTGCGCCTCGACGCCCTGGCTCGCATCGACCACCAGCAGCGAGCCATCCACGGCCGCCATCGAGCGGCTGACTTCGTAGGCGAAATCGACGTGGCCGGGCGTGTCGATGAGGTTGAGGACATAATCCTCGCCGTTCTGCGCCCGGTAATTGAGGCGCACCGTCTGCGCCTTGATGGTGATGCCGCGCTCGCGCTCGATATCCATCGAGTCGAGCACCTGCTCCTTCATCTCGCGCGCCTCGAGCCCGCCGGTCGTCTGGATCAGCCGGTCCGCCAGGGTGGATTTGCCGTGGTCGATATGGGCGACGATGGAGAAGTTGCGGATATTGTCGAGCGGGAAGGTCATTGAGCCAAAAAGCAGGAGGATCGGGGCGTTGCGGGCTGATAGCAGGCGCGGCGGGCCGGGGCAAACGTGGTTTACGCGCGGTTAACGGGGGTTTTACACCAGCCAGGGCGTCAGGCCGCGCCGGTGTCATGCTTCGCCCTGTCGAACCGGTGCGCCGGCTGCCGAAATCGCCACGCAGCGATCCGGGCCGTGTTACACACGAGCAGCGTCCGGGGGCGGCGCGCACCTTGCTGAGAGTTCAACCGCCCTGCGGGTTTCCTGAACCAGAAGCGAGGCAAGAATGGCTGACACTCCCGACTATCCGGCCCGGTTGCAGATTGACTATCCCGACCACCCGCTCGACCGGCTGAGCAGCTTTTTCCGCGTGCTCTGGGCCATTCCCGTCCTGATCGTTCTCGGCCTGCTCAATTCGGGCGGCAGCGTCCACTATGTCAACGAGGCGGGCAAGGCGATGGAGACGTCGGGCGGCGGCGCCGCAGCCGGCCTGTTCATCGCCACGGTGCTCATGCTGGTGGTCCGCCAGCGCTACCCGCGCTGGTGGTTCGATTTCGCGGTGGAGCTGGCGCGCTTCGGCGGCCGTGTGGGCGCCTACCTGCTGCTGCTCACCGACACCTACCCCTCGACCACCGAGACGCAGTCGGTGCACCTCCAGGTGGACTACCCCGAGGCCGAAAAGCTCAACCGCTGGCTGCCGCTGGTGAAATGGCTGCTGGCGATCCCGCACTATTTCGTGCTGGCGGTGCTGGGCGTGATCGCGGTCCTGGCGACGGTCATCGCCTGGTTCGCGATCCTGTTCACCGGACGCTACCCGCGCGGCCTGTTCGACTTCGTGGTCGGCGTCGGCCGCTGGAGCACCCGCGTCTGGGCCTACGCGTTTTTGCTGGTCACGGATGTCTATCCGCCGTTCAGCTTGAACTGACGGAAATAGCGAGCCTCGAGCCGCTGCCCAAGACGG
>JBEBHC010000330.1:0-1828 GCA_040081185.1 Devosia sp.
AAGTCGACCTGACCGTCAACTATCTTGCTAGCCGCTACGCACGAGGTAGTTCTCGCATTGTGCTACAGCCGGGCAAGGTGATGTTCTCCGCGAGCTTTCCGCCGTATGTGTGCAAGCGTTTCCACTGGCGGGTGTATTGGTCAACGCCCATGTAGCTAATCACGATGTCGAGAACCGTCTTGTAGCCTTCGCACTGAGAGCAAAGTATAAATACCGGGCTTAAAGTGCCGTCGTCTAATAGGTTTGTTCGCAATAGCTCTCGACCGTCACCGCCACACTTAGGGCAACGCACGCGCTGCTGGCCATACTCAGGGTGCGGGTAGCAAAGAAAGCGGCCTGACGGCAATCGTACGCGCAACCAGGGGCCGTCGCGGCGGAACTGCAGACGCCCGCACGGCACCGTCACGCCGGGGGACTGGATAGCTGTGATGGCAGCCTCTTGGACATCCCCCCAAAAGCTCACGATAGCGGCGTTGGCGCGACGCCACGCGCTGACGATACCCAACACCTCTTTTTTGGAGATGCACACGCCACGGGCGAACACAGGCGGTTCTGGTGTGTCATAGACGGTGATGCCATAGGCTTGACCCATGCTGACGAACGCGCCATACGCACCCTGGTAGCCGAGCGCCAACTCTTGGACCTTGCCGACCAGACGCATCTTGCCTCCAGCCGCTTCGTCTTCGAGCACGCGCTCCGGGTGCACCCCGAACGCTGCGGCATAGGCCAGCACGTACAGGTCATGGCCAGTGCCTTCGTCGAACTCGCCGAACGCTCTGATTTTCCACTGCTCGCCCGCCAACCACGCCAACATGCGCCCTTCGATATTCGACAAGTCCGCGACCACGAGCTTTTTACCGGGCGCCGCGCACAGTGCCCCGCGCGTAGCGGCGCCGAGCGCTTCCATGACGTTCTCGAAAAACAGATCGATCACACCGTCGAGGATGCAGTCGATGACGAACTGCATTTGCTTGGCGAGGTGCTTCGGGGTGCGCATCAAGTTCTGAGGCTGGAATAGTCGCCCCGCCCAGCGCAACGTGCGCAGCGCGCCGAAGCATTGCAGCAGCCCGTGCAACCGGCCGTCGTTACACACGGCATTGACCAGCGTTTTGTATTTAGACGCAGTGGTCTTCGATGCCATCAAGCGGATGCGCAATAGTTCTTTGACCGGTTCGGGTATTTCAGGGTCGTCGAGACGGCGCTCTAGGGTGCCGGCTTGGAGGTCGGGGAGTTGAACTCCGTACATCCCGAGACAGTGTTCGAGGAACTCTTTGCGCTGGGTGGTGGAGTCGAGCATGCCCGCGGATTGATTAGAAGTTTGTGCACGTAGCCGTTTTTGTTCAGCATCAGCGGCGCAAATTGCGGCTCGACTAAGATCAACGTCGACCGATATCCCACGATCGTTAATCTTTTGGTCCAGATGCCAGGTGGCAAGCTCGACACTATTGTAGTTATGTCGAGGGAGTTTTTTACGCAATACTCGACAAGCCTCGACATCGTTTCCAGCGTAACGCAAGAAGTCAGCCCACTCGGCTGGGTGAGTAAGTCCGTCAAAGAAATAGATGGTTCCATCTTCGCGCTTCCTCGGAATGCAAAATAGATTGATGAGGTTCTTGCCGCCTTGGTGCTTCTGTAGCGCCGTCGGTACTTTCATGATCGCGCCGAGCTTGTCGAGCGACCCAGGTAGGCTATTCGACATCGCCTGCGCCATGGTGCAGCGCCAGCGCGTGATGTCGGTATCGAAGCCCTCGACCTTGAGCATGATGCGGTCGAACTGCGCGTTGTGCGCAACGATTTCATCGGCCGCGTTCCATGCTTCGTGAAACGC
>JBEBHC010000153.1:0-7064 GCA_040081185.1 Devosia sp.
GCGTTGTCGCGCGTCTGGATATCGACGGCAATCTTCGCGCCGATGTCGCCGACCTGGTCTAACTGCTGGCCAACGCCCGACAACTCCCGCGCGCCGGTGCCGAGCAACGCGGCACTCGCCGACGAGCGCTGTGGCTGTACCGGTGTTGGTCCTTGATCGACCTGCGGACTGCTGCCGTATTTAGGGACTGTCGCCACGTCAGACCCCGACCGTGCTCATGGAATACCACTTTGACGCGACCGACGCGCCGCCCGACAACAGTGTGGTCAACCCTGCCAGCTTCGGATGGATACCGCTCGCGCCGTAGTCCTTCATCGCGGCGTCGTTTTTGTACTGCGTAGCCTGGGCCTCGTAGCCGAACGATTCTTTGGCCGCGTTATTACGGATGGTCTGCGCGTCCAAGGCCCCCAGGAAGTCGGTGTCTGACAAGATGCGCGCGGCTGAGCCTTCGTCCAGGGCCACACCGTGCGACGCGAGCACCGCACGTTGCGTGCCTTTCAGCGCGGCCACGTCGAGGTTGTGCTTCTGCCAAGACTTCTCGCCCCGGTTCAACGCATCGGCCGCTTGCCACTCGGCCAGCATCGCGTTGTTGCGGTCAACCGTCGCGCCGTATTGCAGCGCTTGTTTCTGCGCGCGAGACTCCCCATACGCGCCAAAGGACGACGTGAGCGCGCCCGCGGTGGACATCGCCAGGGAGCCGACACCTAACAGGTTTGCATTGCACATCGTTCTGCTCTCCGCGTGACGCGGTGAAAAAGTTGTTTGGCCACACCATAGGGCGCTGCTGCCTCTATCTCAAACCCCATATGCCGCAGCCAGTTCAAATTTGCGCGGTTGTCCGCGTGCACATAATTGACCAATTCGTCGAAATTCTCTAGCAGCTTGGGGATCAGCCGCCGCCCCAACTGCAGACTGAACTTCGCGTGTCGCTCGAACTCCCCGGTCGCTATCATCCAAATCGAGCCCTGCCGCCCAAGTAAAGAGGTCGACATCACGCCAAACACCGCCACCGGAATGCATTGCGGCGTCATGGCGCAGCGCACGTAGTTCGAATTCTTTACCGAGTCGTGAAGCACATCGCGCGGGTCGTGCCGCACCCCATAGGTCGCCACACATTCTTTCCAATCCGGGGTGCGCATGAGCGCGCCGACATACTCGACCGAGCGGCGCCAAGCAGGCGTGATAAGTAGCTCACCCACCGACTTCAATCTCGAACGACACCGACAACAGCCGCAGCGGCAACGGCGCGGTGTGTCGAATAAGAAGTGGGCCGTCTTCATTCCACGACGGGGTCAGCTTTAGGTCGACTACGCCGGTTTTCAGTGCCGGCGGCGCGTCATACGGCTCATCCGTGCGCGCTTTGACTTCCTGCAGGTTGTCTGCGTCGGGCCCCGCGAAGAACGCTGCGGACGCGCGCACGCTGACGAAAATCTCGTTGATGTTTTTCGGGCGCCCGTGGCCAAACGCTTCGCCTTGGATAACGGGCGGCAAGAACTCGGCGTCTGCTGTGATCATAAGGCCCGCGCGGATAACCGAGTAATCGGTGTCGAGCGTGATCACCCCATCCGTCACCACCACGTCGGGGTGCACGCCGCCGTCCGCGAGCACTGACACCGTTTCACCCTCAAGATGGTACAGCCCCCGCACACTATCTGTCGGCGTGCTGTCATAGCTCAGCCCCGAGTCTACAAAGAACGAATCTTCAATCGCCTCGGACGTGTCGAAATGTAAGCGCTCAATGTAGCGCACCGCCTGGCCGTTGATAGTCCGATTGGTGACGGTATACAAGCGGTCGGCGTTGCTCTCGACCGTCGACGCCACAGACTCGAACGCGCCGTTTTTGGTCGAGTGCTGGTGCCAGGCGTTCATGTCTTGCTCTTTGACATACGTCTGCCCGAGCAGCGTACCGTCAGAGCGCACCCACCATGCGCATTTGTCCGGGTAATGCGCATAGCTCCCGTCGACGATGCTGTAGCCCTTGATGAGATGAGGTGCGAAGATCGACAAGTCCGTAGTGTTGTACCCGGTCCTCGTGCCGTCCGAACTGGCCGCGTAGGTGAGTTCTTGAATCATGCCGCCCTGCGCTTGCGAGAACAGCACACTGACCGGTGTAACGAGCGGCTGAACATTGTTCGCGCCCACATAGGACTGCGGTTTAGCGTTGGTCGTAGGCGGCGTCAGCACATCGCCCGAACCGCCCCAAATGCGCCACGCCGCGGCTGCGGTGAACGCGATCAAGTCGCCATAAGGCACCAAGTGCTTGATGGCATTCGCCTCGCGCGCCGCGATGCGGTAAGTGATGCTGTCGTCGTCGCGCGTTGGAATAGAGTACGAGAGATTCGACTCCGTACCGGCGCGTGTCATCCAAAAGGTTTGGCGCCGGTTGTTGGTGCCAGCGAAGCAGCGTCTTTGATCACTGTAGCTGACAGTCGAGGGGTAGTTATTGGCTGTGCCGAACGGGCTGTTGGCGTTCGGGGGTGTGACCGCGAGGTCTGGCGTGATGCCTTCATCCCTAAAGCTATTAACGGCCGACTGCCCAATGTACCCATAGATGCCATCGTCCTTCCGGTAGATGTTATAGCGCACCGCGCCTGATACCGCGGTCCAGGCAACCGTCACATAGTTAGTTGCGCTAAGCGGCGTTGCGGCGGCGGCAGCTACCGCGTTAGCGGATTGCAGCGATTGCTCCAGCCCGTCGGACGCGAGCGCTGTGACGGCATACGTCCACGATGCAGCGCCCGCCACTGCCGGGGTCGCAGTTTGACCCACCGGTGTGCCAATCGTCGGCGCGAAGGTGATAGTGCCGAGCGTCCAACTCGCTGCCGCTACGCGCGATAACTCGCGCGGTGCGTAGCTCGGGTGCACCAAGGTCAGTACATCCGCGGATTGCACGTAGTGGATATCAAAAAGATGCGCTTCGACGTAAGGCGTCACCACTTCGTAGATTGCTTCCATCGTGCCGCCTGCGGTCCACGCGTCGTACCCAGAAGTGTCGATAGGATTGCCGAACAGGTCATAAAGCTCGAACGTGTTCGCGCCCGCGTTGACGTTCGTCACGATGACATACCGACCATTGAGTTCGGTCATGCCGGCAATCCCCGACAGATACATCCACTTGCCGTTGGCGGGATCTGCGCCTGCGTAGGTCAACACACCAGTCGTTGCTTGCGAGATGCCGGTGATGTTCTGCGGTACGCCGTCGAGCAACGTGCTCCCGCCGGTGTGGAACCGGATGTATAGATCGCCCAACTCGATGATGTAAGTCTGCGTCGTGTTGTAGTTGAACGGGATGATGCGCGTGCGCTTATCGCTGAATTTCACCGCTTGGATGAAGTCTAAACCCTCACGGTTGTACAACTGCCCGGTCGGCAGCACCTTCATGTTAAGCGCGTTGGCCACGCCCGTTTGGAACTTGACCAAATCGAAACGCCCGAACAAGTCGGGCGAAACAATACCGCCAGCGAACGAGCGGTCATAGGTCCGAACCTGACTCATCGCAGCAAGCGGCTATTGCGCTCGCTTAAAATATCGTCCAGCGCTACCAGCGTCATCCCGCCGCGCGCGGAGATGCTCGACGGCACATATGCCACTTCGTGGTTCGACTTGTTGGAGTCTTCCGCCCTGGCCATGCCCAACTCGTAGAGATAGGCTTTGTATTGCCCGTCGCGCTCTTGCCGACCCATCGCGCCTTTGATGATGGGCCCAGCTAATCTCGACGCCAGCAGGCGCGACAACGCCTCTTCGAAGCTCGCGGAGAACGTGCCGGTGTTGTCCTGATAGAACACATAGAGCATCGACGCATTGGGCGCGTTCGTGAAAATGTGCGCACCTTCCAAAGAATACGCCCAACGACTATTGTCATCACGCGATGCAGCCTCGAATACCGCAAGAGGTGTAACAAGTAAATTGGGCGCGGCGTATTTGTAGTCCCACACTTCGTCGAGATCGGACGTCACACCGTTCAAATCCGCGCGAGTTTTCGCGAAAGACCACGGGTACGCACTCAGAATTTTGCGCAAGCAGTTCGGGTAGAACCTATTGCACAACTGCGCCTGCAAGCTCGACTCTACCAGGCTCGCGACGTTTGCTTTGTCCCCAACGTGCGAGAGCGCGAGGTTATAGATGTCAACTTGGCTAGACACTAGCTACTCGCCTTTTCGAGCTTATGCCCTACACCGATAATCGCGAGCCCGCCCAAGAAAGTCTGCACACCCTGGTTGAAATCGGTGCCCGCTTCCGGGTTAGAGAAAGCCAAGATGATTTGCGCCAGGCCAAGAAGCATGGTGCCTGCGCCCGCGAAATAGGTTTTCTTGCCGTTCATCTCACTACCTCGCCGTTTTGTTAATTCGCGCGTCGCCACTCGTTGCTTCCAACCCCCCTATCGACGGAGGGTGCAGATAGCCGCGGCCGAGCGCATCTTGATAGGTGCCGATGTTCAGGTCTTTGCCGACGCGGCGCAGGGGCGAAGTTGATTTGAGCCGGAATCCGTCGCGAGTGGTCGGTGTTGCCCCGCCAACGAATTCGGGGTCAACGCCGGTTGTTGAGTTTGCGTCCTGTGATGACGCGGCCTGCCACGCCGCAAGGGTTGCATGGCTTGCGCCATCTAGCCGGAACCCTCCGAGGCGTAGCCCGTATCGGTTAACATCCGCCACAGTGGTCGCGCCTGCCGATGCGTCGTCGATGTTAATTGGAGCGTCCATGTAGTTGTTGTTGAGCGTGAGCGTACCGCCCGTCGTGTGATACACGGCGCTAAGCGCTGCGTCTTTCAAAGTAGAATTTCTTATAAAGGCGGTGCCAGACGCGTGCGACACATATGCCCCGTAATCACATCCGAGAGTAATCAGCCCGCTAATTGTGGCGGTGCCGGTATTGGTGACAAACACGCATCCCGCGCCTGTTCGGTTTTCTCCGTCTATATAAGTGGACGTAAGCACCAACGACCCCGACCCCCACATCGCGATCCCTTGGGCTGAGTTTGCTTCTAGGTAAATTTCCGGCCGGTCTTTGATTGTTAGCGTGCCGCTGCCGTCGTAAATAATTGCAGATTTTGTGTTGGTCTCTTTTACAAATCGACCTCCTGAAACAACCACATTTGACACTGACCCTGTGTTGGCCTGGATGCAATCTCCAAGAGAATTAGCGGTATCAATCATATAACAATCGAGATTCGTAATTGCGAAGGTGCCGCTCGCCGCCGCCGCAATGTTCACCCCATCATCCGCGATATCGTGCACGGTGACATCCGTTAGCGTCCCGCCTACCGATGTCGCAGTGAACGATATACCCGCCCCTGCGCCTGCGTTGTTGTGCACTTCCACACCACTTAGCGTAACGCCCGTCGCCGTGATGTTTACTAAGTTCGATGAGCCATCCCCCGTCACGCAAATATCACGAACAATCGAGCCATTCGAGGAAAGCTGAATAGCCGTGGTGCCGCCAGTGCGTGACCACGTAGCGCAGCGTTCCGCCGTGCCGTAGTCGTCTATATTGACTGCTGTGTTGACGTTGATCCCAGCCCAATCCGAGACAGTGGTGCCGCGTTTTATATAAATGGTGTTGCCCGCGCCTACCGTGGCGTAGATAACGCTATCCCCCGAGTTGTACGCCCCCACAGCGTTAGCCGATGCTGCGCAATCTCCTGCTGTCCCGTTACCGTCAAATTGACACGTATTGTCAACGTAGGTGTCAGCCCCCCACGCCTGTCTCCAGGCTAGGCACAGCAATAGGATTAGGGCGCGCATCATCGGTAGCTCACCGTGCATTTAACGTCGGCCGTAGTGGTGAAGTCCAAGTGCAGGCCGCGCGTTACAATCTGGTCGAGAATAGCGCCGACCGGTGGTTGCAGGGTGGCCGCGAACTCCGCTCCCCATATCTCGTTCGCAGCTGTGCCGGTCACGGTGGCGTCGTCAACCAGGCGCACTCGTCCCGCCGTTGCTGCCTCATCAGTGCCCCAGCACGAAATGCTGTGCACGAACCCCTTCGACGCTTTGCAGATCTTGTCCGCCAGGTCGACACACGGACTCATCTGCGTTTCTACCCGGCACACGCTGTTCGGCTCATCCTCGCACGATGTCAAAGTGTTGGTCACTTGGCCCTCCGCCCCCGCGATTGGGGTGATGGTGCCGTCAGCGTCTTTAACATCAACGGAGGTGCCGGCGAACACCGACATCGAAAGCAATAGCGCCAAGAGCGCGAGTAGGTTGATCTTCATAGCCGAAAACTCCTAAAGCCCATTGTAGAAAGCGTGTGCACGGGTTCGCCGCATCCTGGTCACACGTTTGCGCGTAACCGCCGGCCCTGGTATCCCGACAGTGCCGCTCGCCGCAAATGTGTTGCGTCGGGTCGTTGCCGCGAAGGGCCCGAACGCAGAGCCCATCCCCGCGAACGCCATGCTGTTGCGCCGAGTCGTTGCGCCAAACGCGCCTGTGTCACTAATCAAACCGCTCGCCGCGAACGTGTTGCGCCGGGTCGTCGCGGCGAAGCTGCCAGTGGATAGCACCAGCCCGCTTGCGGCGAACGTGTTGCGTCGAGTCGTAGCTGCGATGTCACCCGCAGGATCCGCGAACACCGAGCCCGACATCGCAAGCGTGTCGCGTCGTGTCGTCGCTCCGAACACCCCGGCATCCGAAACTAGCCCTGCGAGCGCGAGCGTGTTACGCCGGGTGGTTGCGGCGAAAGCACCGGTGACACCCGCGGCTCCGCCTGGCAGGCTTCCAAGCGGTAGTGCGGCAAGAGCGTCAAAGCCGAGCATTGATTACACAGCCATCAACAAGATGAAGCCGTCGCCACCGCGCCCACCCGCGCCACCGGTGCCCCCAGCCAAATTCTCGGATCCATCCGCGCCGACGGGCAGGTTTACGTGATCAACCGCAACGGCATCATCTTCGGCGGCGCGAGCCAGGTCAACGTGTCCACTCTGGTGGCCTCGTCCCTGCCGATCAATGACAATCTCATCAGCCGGGGGTTGCTCAACAATCCCGATGCTCAATCCCTATTGTCCGGTCTCACGATCCCGGCCGGTGCCTCGACCCCCGCCTTTGTCCCGGAGCCACCCAATCCAGCGG
>JBEBHC010000331.1:0-1825 GCA_040081185.1 Devosia sp.
CCACCACGTCTGCGAAACGCGGCCACAAACTTCTGAAGGACAAACAGGACGGACTCATGCAGCAGTTCCTTGCGATCATCCGATCCGCAAAGGATTTGCGCACACGTGTTGAGGCAGAGCTTGGCGATGCGTTCATGAGCTTTCTTACGGCATCTGCGTGGCTCTCTGATGCTGAGGTGGAAAACGCACTGAGCTCTCCACAAGCGACGATTGAGCTCACGGTAGAAACGCGCAGCGTCATGGGTGTAAAAATCCCATTCTTTAATCTGAAAAAAGAAGGCACGGTTCGTAACTACGGTTATGCGCAAACGAATACGCTTCTCGATCGCGCCATCGATGCATTCGATAGCGCGTTTGAGACACTCATTAAGCTTGCAGAGATTGAGAAGCAAGCGGAGAACATGGCGATTGAGCTTGAGACAACGCGTCGCCGCGTCAACGCGCTTGAGCACAAGATGATCCCTGACCTGCAAGAGACCGTGAAGTACATCAAGCTCCGTCTGGATGAAGCGGAACGCGCAGGCATCATCGCAACCATGCGTGTGAAGGCGAGCCTGCAACAGGAGCAGGACGCTAAGCAGGTGGCATAGATACATGCTTCAAAAAAAGAGAGGCTTTCGCCTCCCTTCATTTTTTCGCTGTACGGCGAACTACTTACTCAAATTTTCCCAGCTCTGTGATGGTTGGTTTGTGATGTTTGCTTTGGCGCGATAGATCATGACCGCGAGCTCACCACGTGTGACAGGCTGAGCAAGGAAACGGATGGTCGTCGGGATGCCGTTACGCTTGGAGAGTGAGTCGACGTACACGAAGTACCAGCGCTGGTCACCCATGTCTCCTTGCTCCTGACTAACACGGAAGATGCGACTGACTACCTTGGCAGCCTCCACGAAATTCACAAGGCGGGTTGGACGGAAATACCCATCAGCGTAGCCATGGATGATGCCAGACACTTTGGCGTTACAAATATCGAGCGCATACGCGGTGTCGGCAGTCACGTCATTGAAGAGGCGAACACCTGCACCATTTTTATTGAGACAGGAATTATCACGATTCGACATCAGGAACTCACTCGTCATGAGCTGCACAAGTTCATCGCGACGTATACGCCTCTGAGGGTAAAATTTACCATCGGTGTAATCACCCTTCAGAATGTTATGCGTACGAAGGTACTCAATAGCTTCAAACTGCGGATGTGTAGAAGGGACATCGAGAAATTCTTTCGTTGAGAACGGCGTGGCCGATGGAGCAGATGAGGAAGAGGAGGAATTGGTATGTGTCAGCGGTACATACGGCGTGCGCCCAATGTCTACTGGGAACATCGCAAAGGCAGCTTCTGCGCTCATCCAAAGAATGAGGGCAAGCGTTGGCCCTGCAAAGAGTATGGTATTTCGTCGTGCGAGAGTCATGTGAGGAGGGGAAGGGTAACGACAGTAGGACGAGCCAAAAAGACAATCCTTACATGTACAAAATAAAACCCCCGCACTATGCGGGGGTTTCTGGCTACCGATCATCCCTCACGTGACCGGTGGCCCTCTTTCACTTCGCCGCATGTGCTCCCGTACTGCGGCGGTCTACGGAACTTATCTGGTTCAATATCGGTGGTTCGCATGTTTCATTCTTCCTCAAGCGAACGTGTGCACTGTACTCGTCGCAACTTAAGAGATGATTAAGACGAACTACGCCGTCTGAATTGCGACACGGAATGTCGTACCTTTCCCAAGCGTACTTTCAGCGATAATTGTCCATCCATGAAGCTCGACAATACGACGCGTGAGCGCGAGACCCAGACCAAAACCTTCCTTGGCGCGAGACGTGTCTGCTT
>JBEBHC010000154.1:0-6987 GCA_040081185.1 Devosia sp.
TCGTGGAGGCGCAACTGAACCCGTGCGAATTCACGATCGGTTAGCTCGAACTCCGCCGTCGCCATCAGGCCTCCTCCCCCCGAGCGGCGCGGCGAGCAGGCAGGCTCAGGGCCTGCTTGGCGGCAGTGCCCACCGAGGCAACCTGCATATCCAGCCGTTGCATTGCTCCTCCACCCTCGTCGAGCGCGCCTGAGATCATTTCGGTCTCATCGCTGAACGTTTCGAGATGCTGGTTCAGCCCGTCCAGGATGAGCCTCAGGCTGGTTGCCTCGGCGACGCTCTCGCCGGATTGACCGCGCGCCGTCGTCACCAGCGCGCGGATCTCGCGAGCTGTGCGCTGGCTACCCTGCGCCAGCATGCGCACTTCTTCGGCAACCACGGCAAAGCCCGCCCCCTTCTCGCCAGCCCGGGCGGCCTCAACCGCAGCATTGAGCGCGAGAAGGTTGGTCCGGAAACTTACATCCTCGAGTGCCGCAACCAATTGGTCGATTTGCACGGTAACGCTATCGACGCCTGTTGCCGCGCTCGAACTGCGCTCAGCCGCCCGGCCCGCATCCTGCATCAGCAGGCGCGCGTCGCTCTCCCGGCTGCGCAGTCTCCTGATCCGCTCGCGCCCGCGCGACACCGCCTCGCTGGCCACTACCAGCCCGACGCGCGCCCCATCGGTGAGCTCGGTCACTGCTGCAATGGAAGCGCGATACTTGTCGATTGCCGCAAGCACCGCTTCGGTGCGCCGCTCTATTGTCTCGCGCGCCGCCAGCTCTTCGGCCTTTTCGTCTTCAAGGGCCGCAAACATGTCGGCCAGCACCCGCACCTGTGGCGTAATGCCTGAATTGGCACGCAGCAATTCCGCCTTCGGCCGCCGCCCGTCGGCGAGTTGCGCAAGCGCCTTCATACCCGCATCGAGGCTTTCGAGGCCGGCGCTGAGGGCACGCAGCCCCGGCGACACCGACAATGTGGCGCGGTCGAAACTGAAGCTCGTATGCCCCCCGCTCAGCGCGGCGGCAAACGCGTCGAGGTCGTCATCGGCAATGTAGTGACCCGCCGGCGTGAGCTCGACCAACACGCGCGGACCACCCGCGGACCGGCTGTTCACCGTGAACCGCTTGTAGCCGATCGTCGTCAGGCTCTCCTCGGCAAGGTCGCCGGCAATCGCGCCCTCGCCCAGCACCGCATTGATCTGCCCACCCTCTCGCGCCCGCGGTTCAATGGCCAGCAGACCCTGGGTCGCGCCGATGATCTCACCGCTATCGGAGGCTAGCATCGCAGGCTGGTGCATCCCGAGAAACGCCGACTTGAACTGGTTGGCGCGTTCGAGCCGCCCCGCGAGGCTGGCCACCACAGCCTCGATACTCGACCGCGTGCTAATGCCGCTGACGCCGACTGCCGCGCCCAGCGCCGTCAGCTTGTCCTCGAACTGCTGCTCCAGCCCCGCACCCACCATCCAGGCCGCCGTGAACGCCGTGACCATCGCCACGATGGCGATCCCCAGTCCGACGATGGTGAGACCGAAATAGCCAAGCGCGGTCGCTGCCGTGGCAAAGGCCGCGAGCCAGATGGCATTGGCAATGAGCGCGACACGCGTGCGGCGCATGGTGTCCGGGTTGGAGCAAATCGGCGGGCCCCACCCTGAAACGCCAATGGTTAACCAATCCTAAGCGGACCGGCGGGCCGGTAAGAATTCGGTGACTTCCGGCGCCTTTGCCACAGCCGGCTAGAACAGCTCGATGTCCTCGGCGCGCTGGCGGCGAGTGACAATCGCCAATTCTTCCTGCGCGACACTGGCCCCCGCCGCCGAATCCAGCCGCTTGACGAACACCCGGCCGGAATGCGGCTTGTAGATGACCCGCCTGGCATAGCTGCCACCAACATCTTCCTTGGCCACGGCATAGCCTTCGTTCGCGAGGAACTCATGCACGAAGTCGATGTTCTTGCCTCCCACATCCGAAAGCGCGGCGTTGATCAGCCCGCCACCGAATACCTTGATGTCGAGATTGGCTTTTCTTCCCGTGCCTTGGGTCAGGACCTTGTTGATGAGCTGTTCCATTGCAAATGCGCCGTAGCGCGCGGATTCGCCGTAGCGGTCGCGCGCAGCGCCCGATTGTTCAGCGAGAAGGAAGTGGTTCATCCCCCCAACCATCGCCACGCGGTCACGGATACAGGCCGAGATGCACGAGCCCAGTACGGTGGAAAAGGTAACGTCCGGCTCGCTGGCCACCAGACAGTCGCCCTGGTGTACGGTCGTGACGACGCCGCGATCGAAATCGGGAGCTGGTGACCGCGGTGCGACCATGACTGGCTCGTCGCCTGAGTGATAACGTTCACCAGAACCCTAGGCGGCGAATACTTAGTGAACTGCTAACCAGTTTGGTGTTGCTTCCTGCCCAGCGGAAAGCCCGGAAAGAAGCGCTTCAGGATTTTCGGCTAGGATCGCTCCGCTCGGGAACTCGGTTAAGAAAATGTCGTTGCAAAAACTCGCTCGCGAACTCGACGAAACCGCGCGCCAGACGGCCGCCATGGTTGACGGCATCAGCTACGCGCTCGAATTGCTGGCCGATCGCTCGCTCTCCTGCGACGAATCCCGCAAGCAAGCCGCCGCGATCATCGTCAATGCCCTGCAGGGCCAGGACCGCATCGAGCAGCGCTGCCAGAATATGGCGCTGGCTGTACGCCAGTTCGCGCTTCTGCCGGCCACCGCCCCCGATTCGACCTATGACGAGATCTGGAGCAGCCTCGAACTTGACGAGCTGCGCGTGCCGACATTGTCGGGTATCGCCGCTACAAATCCGTCGAGCGGCGACATCGATCTGTTCTGATCGCGCCCGCGGGCGACAAAAGGCAACCGTCCGTCTCCCTTTCGCCGAATTTCCGACCTTGGCTGGGTTGCACATCGCGCCGAAGACCCTCATCTTGGCCTGAGCGTTCCCGCAACCAGATCCAGGTTCACCGCCACCGGAGGATAAAGCATGCCGCATGACACACCCCTGATCTCGACGATCGTGGCGGGTCTCGTGCTGGCATTCATCTTCGGTGCCATCGCTAATCGCTTCAAGATGCCGCCGCTGGTTGGCTACCTCGTTGCCGGTGTCCTCGTCGGCCCAAATACTCCCGGCTTCGTCGCCAATGCCGAGCTTGCCAACGAGCTCAGCGAAATCGGCGTCATCCTGCTGATGTTCGGCGTTGGCCTCCATTTCTCCCTCGCGGACCTCCTTTCGGTGCGCGCCCTCGCGATTCCCGGCGCCATCGTGCAGATCGTCGGTGCCACGCTCATGGGCCTCGCGCTCGCGACCGTCCTCGGCTGGGGCCTCGGTGCCGGGCTGATCTTCGGCCTGGCGCTCTCCGTCGCATCCACCGTCGTCCTGCTCAAAGCGTTGCAGGATCGGCACATGGTTGAGAGCGAGAAAGGCCGCATCGCCGTCGGATGGCTCATCGTCGAAGACATGGCGATGGTGCTCGCACTGGTGTTGATCCCCGCCTTGGCCAGTCTCACGGGCGCGACCACTGCCGAAGTGCACGATCCTTTCATTTCCTCGCTCGAGCGCCTCACCGGCTGGCATCTGAACATCGTCGGCGTCCTCGCCGTGACCTTGGTGAAGCTCGCCGCCTTCGTCGGCTTCATGCTCGTCGTTGGTCGCCGCGTCATCCCCGGCATCCTGCATTTCACCGCGCACACCGGCAGCCGCGAACTCTTCCGCCTCGCGGTCCTCGCGGTCGCCCTGGGCGTTGCCGCCGGCGCCGCCTACCTGTTCGGCGTGAGCCTCGCGCTCGGCGCTTTCTTCGCCGGCATGATCCTGTCGGAGTCCCAACTCAGCCAGCGCGCCGCGCAGGAGAGCCTGCCGCTCCGCGATGCCTTCGCCGTGCTGTTTTTCGTTTCCGTGGGCATGCTGTTCGATCCGCGCATTATCATCGAGCAGCCGCTGCCGGTGCTGGCGACCGTGTTCATCATCATCTTCGGCAAATCGCTGCTCTCCTTCATCATCGTCGTTCTGTTCCGCCACCCGGCATCGACCGCGCTCACCATTTCGGCGAGCCTCGCCCAGATCGGCGAATTCTCCTTCATCCTCGCGGCGCTCGGCGTCGGCCTTGGCATCCTCCCAGTCGAGGCTCAGAGCCTCATCCTCGCCGGCGCGCTGATCTCGATCGTGCTCAATCCAGTGGTCTTCTATCTGGCCGAGCACATCAGGCCCCGCATCGAATCGCGCATCTCCGCCGGCGTCGAACTGGCGACCGCCGGCGGGCCGCGCATCGAGCCCGGCTTCGAACCCGCCTTGATACCCGTCTCGGCAGAACGCGCCGAGCCGCCCGAGGATGAGCGCCGTCCCACCGCCCTTACCGGCCATGTTGTGCTGATCGGCTATGGCCGCGTCGGCACGGTCGTTGCCGATGGCCTGAAGCAGTCGCACACACCCTTCGTGCTGATCGAGGATTCAGAGAAGCGTGTCGCCACCGCCCACGACGCCGGTATCGAGGTCGTCGTGGGCAATGCCGCGTCACCCGAATCGCTGGCGCTCGCCAACATCGCCGGCGCGCGTGCGGTGATCATCGCCATTCCCAATGCCTTCGAGGCGGGCCAGGCGGTGGAACAGTGCCACAGGATCAATCCAGCCATCCGCATCGTCGCCCGCGCCCACGCCGACGAAGAAATCGCCTACCTGCAGAGCCTCGGCGCCGAGCACGTGATCATGGGCGAGCGTGAAATCGGCATGGGCATGCTCGATTGGATCGAAGGCGACGACCAGCAATCGGCCGCTCCCGCCATGGACCCGGCACCCCGGCTCGGACCCGGACGCCAGTTCGTCACCAGCGAACTCCGGGCCCGCACCGCAGCGACGGTCCCGGTAGCGCCGCCCATCCCCGTCGAGACGGTGACCGATGTCTCGGGTGCGGCAAAAGAGGCAGCCCAAGTCGAACCCTCGGTCGAGCCCGAGACGGTCGAATTTCCCGCCGAGCCCGCGCCGACGGAAACGCCGGCTGAACCGGAGATGGCCGCCATCGAAGATGAACCGCTCGAAGATGCACCGGAAATGCCCGAAGCCGTCATGCCGCCCGCCGTCCCGGATGAACTGACCTATGCGCCTGAATTGCCGCGTCGCCGGCCAGCCAGCACGGCTGCGGCTCCGTTCAACCCGGAAATCGCGCCCCCCGAGACATCGGACACGTAGCGCTTTCCTCTCCATCCAATCCGCTATATTCCCAGCGCACCGGTCGGCATTAGAAGCAACGGTCTCGCGATGATCTCCCAGAAGGCGAAATACGCCCTGCGCGCCCTGTTGGCGCTGGTGAAGGCCCCGCCGGAGGCCTCCATGATGATCTCGGAAATCTCCCGCCAGCAGGCCATCCCGAAGAAATTCCTCGAGCAGATCCTGCTCGAGTTGAAGCGCGCCGGCATCGTCATGAGCCGCCGCGGACGCCTTGGCGGTTATGTCCTGCTCCGCCCGGCCGACAAACTGACCTTCGGTGAAGTCCTGCGGCTCATCGACGGCCCCATCGCCCCGCTACCCTGCCTGAGCAAGATCGCCTACCGTCGCTGCGCCGACTGCCAGGACGAGGCGACCTGCGAGATCCGGCACGTCTTTTCCCACGTGGTAAAAGCCCAGCGCGAAGTGCTGGACCACACCACCTTCGCCGAAGCCGCCTCTGCCGGCCGTGTGCCACTCGCGGCGCTGTAAGCGCCAGCGGGAACCCGCCGCGACTTCGCCTCGTTTTGAGCATGGGATTCCGTCAATTGGGGCGGGGCAGAAACGAAAAGCGCGAAACTTTCTTCTTCGCTGCGGCCACGGAGAACAAATTTCTCCAACACCGGCATCCGCCAAATGCCGCCCGCCTTGGCAATGACGACTTAGACGCTAGAGTAAGCGAAGTTACCCTGGAGGTTCTTATGAAGACCATCGTCAAGACTCTGGCCCTCGGCGCGCTCGTCGCCTCGTTGGGCTTTGCGGGAGTAGTAACCGCCCGTGCCGCAGACCAAACCCTGCTCAATGTGAGTTACGACCCCACGCGCGAACTCTACGAGCAGTTCAACGTCGCCTTCGCCAAGCATTGGAATGAGACGACAGGCAACAATGTCACGATCGAGCAGAGCCATGGCGGCTCCGGCAAACAGGCGCAGTCCGTTATCGACGGCCTCGCCGCCGACGTGGTGACCCTGGCACTCGAAGGCGACATCAACGCCATTGCCACCAAATCGGGCCTCATCGATCCGGCGTGGCGCGGCGAATTCGAGAACAACTCGACGCCTTACACCTCGACCATCGTTTTCCTCGTCCGCAAGGGCAACCCCAAGGCGATTGCCGATTGGGGCGACCTGATCAAGGACGGCGTCGAAGTCATCACGCCCAATCCTAAAACCTCCGGCGGCGCGCGATGGAATTACCTCGCCGCGTGGGCTTGGGCGAACAAGAATCTAGGCGGCGATGAAGCTAAGGATATTGATTTCATCAAGTCGCTCTATAGCCACGTTCCAGTTCTCGACACCGGTGCCCGTGGTTCGACCGTGACCTTCGCACAGAAGGAACTCGGCGACGTGCTGCTCGCCTGGGAAAACGAAGCCTATCTGGTGCTCGCCGAGTTCGGTGCCGACAACTTCGACATCGTCTATCCGCCGAGCTCCATCCTCGCCGAACCGCCGGTCGCCATCGTCGACAAGAATGTCGAAGCGCACGGCACCGCTGACCTCGCCAAGGCCTACCTCGAATATCTCTACTCGCCCGAGGGCCAGACGATCGCCGCGGCCAATCATTACCGTCCGGCCAAGCCCGACCTCGTGTCTGACAAGGCCCTTCTCGATGCCTTCCCAAAGATCGATCTAATCTCTATTGATGACCCGCTCTTTGGCGGCTGGAAAACTGCCCAGCCCAAGCACTTCGGGGACGGCGGCATCTTTGACCAGATCTACACACCACAAGGCTGAGACCTCTTCATGACGGTCTCCGAGAGCCACCCCGCGAGAGCGGGGTGGACTTTTGTTAAGCCGACCGTGGTCCCGGG
>JBEBHC010000332.1:0-1804 GCA_040081185.1 Devosia sp.
TCACCGTCGCCGCCGAGACTGTTCCGCCCGACCAGATCGCGCGGCTGCGCCAAGCCGGCATCGTCGTCAGTATCGGCCATTCCGATGCGACCTACGCGCAGGTGAAAGCTGCGGCGGAAGCCGGCGCCAGCATGGTCACGCACCTATTCAACGCGCAAAGCCAGCTCGGCAACCGCGAACCCGGCGTCGTCGGCGCCGCACTCGATCTCGGTGCGCTGTCCGCCGGCCTCATCGCCGACGGCATCCACGTCGCCGCCCCCACCATCGGCGCAGCGCTTCGCGCCAAGCGTGGACCGGGCCGCATCTTCCTCGTCACCGACGCGATGTCGCCCACCGGCACCGATGTCGCGAGCTTCGAGCTCACCGGCCGCACCGTGTTCCGCAAGGATGGCGCCCTGCGCCTGCCGGATGGCACGCTCGCCGGCGCCGACCTCACCATGATCGACGCCATCACCTACACGCACCGCACGCTCGGCCTGCCGCTCGACGAGGCCCTGCGCATGGCCTCGCTATATCCCGCGGATGCGATGGGTCTCGCGCCGCGCGGCCGCCTCGCCGCCGGTTCACCCGCCGATTTCGTGCATCTGGGCGACAATCTCGAAATGCGCGCCACCATCATCGCCGGCCAGGTCGCCTGGGCCGCCTGACGCCCGCGCCGCCCCGCTCGCCGCTACTTCGTCGGATAGCCGAAGAACTCGGCCCACTTCTGCAGCGGCCTGGCCTCGGGCGTCTGCCACAGGAAATCGTACTTCCGCCAATAGGTCTGCACACCCACCGACAGGCCCTGCCGCACCTTCTGGTAGCTCGGCGTGCGCGAAGCCCGCTGTTCCGCCTTGGCCGCGAAGTCCATCACCGTCTCGTCCCACGGCAACCCGAGGAACCCGAGCGTGCGCTCCATCACCGGCCGGAAATCCGTCGCCAGCTCGTCGTACCGCACATAGTGCACCGCCGGATTGTCGAGCCCATGCACGCCGAACCACTGCGTCATCACATAGTCATAGAGCCGCGCTCCACCCTCGATCGTGCGGAAATTCTCCATCGCCGGATTGGGTGCAAATCGCTGCCGGAAACAGCTCAGCACCACGTCGTATGGATGCCGGATCGAGAAAATGTAACGCCATTCTGGAAATAGCTTCGCGATGAAGGTTGCATCACCGGTCCGTATCGGCAGCTTGTCCACCAGCAGCGTCGCACCCGCCTTGCGCCGCAGCCGGTCGATCTCTTCGTAGTATTTGTCCCGCCCCATTACATAGAGGTCGGTCTTGCTCCCGGCCCACGGCCGCTTCTGCTGCAACACGCGCTCGATATGGGTCACCGATGCACGCAGCGTCGGCACCTCCTCGAAGGTCTCGATCGCCGGATGCGACATGAGCGCGTTCTCGAGCAGCGTCGTTCCCGATCGCGGAAACCCCAGCATCTGGACCACGTCATGGCGCGGGCTCGGGGGCATGGGCGGGATCTCGAGGCGGTTGCGAACGTCGAGCACTCTCAGGTACTCGCCCGCATCGATCTGAGCCGCGCCCTGCCGGTCGAGTTTGTGCATCTCAACATAGGAAGCGTGCGCTTTTCGTGTCTCGCCAAGCTTGTGCAGGGCGTCCGCCTGAACCTTTCGCATCAGCCCCGAGAACGGCGTGAGGGCTTTTTGCAGGGCAGGTGCTCGCTCCAGGCGCTCCAGCATGTCCAGCGCCTGCTTTGAGCTACCGGCTAGCGCAGTTGCTTCCACACGAGCCAGTTCCGCCAGGTGTGGAAACTTGCCGGCCGCAGCAAGTCGATTGGCAAGCGCCTCGGCGAGTGCGGCCTGTCC
>JBEBHC010000155.1:0-6966 GCA_040081185.1 Devosia sp.
GATCAGTATTCGAAGGCATAGTGTTTCCTTAGACCCAAGCGCTGCTGCGCGACGTGGCGAGCGCTTGGCCGCGCGTAACGATTTCTTCCGCCAGCAACGTGCAGAACACGTCTTTTGTGCCCGAACTAAAGTTGACGAGTGCGTTGCTGTTGCTGGACGAGTAGACGCGTTCACGAACGAGCGTCGTGCTACCTGATAGGTAGCCAAGACCTGTCTCCCACTCCGTGCTTCCCTGCCCAACAATGGCGTACTGGAAGTAGACGCTAAGGCCGAACGCGGTATCGCAGGACTGGAACTGCGAGACGGCACCGCCCAGCGTCAAGTCCCCTGTGCCGGTCGTCGTGCTCGTTTCCTTGACGCGGTTTGCGACGGAGAGAGTCACTAGCTATTACCGTCGGTGATCGTCGCGCTCGAACAACTCACCTGTTGCCCCGACGAAATGCTGACCGTGTTCAGAATGAAATCCGCCGACGACGTACCGACGTTTCCGTCGAACACAAACGTGCCGGTCGAGTCCACCACACGGCACCAAGACGCGGTGCCTGTGGCGTTGGCGCTGGCGTCTGCTGTGATCGAACTGAACGTCAACACACCGGCTGCCGCTGAGCCCGCGCAAGGGTCGGTGAAAGTCAATTCTGCAAGCAAGGTTGTAGCCGAGCCGCCGGTGGATGGGCGCGTGCCGTCGTAGACCCGAAGAAGACCCGCGCCAGCGCCTGCGTCGATCGCAATCCGTATCTGATCGAGCATCGAATTGCGCACCGCCGTCGCAAGGGCAAATAGCGCCGCCATTACGGCAACACCTCAGCACGACGATACCCTTCGATGTACGTCAACACCCACCCTTGGGACATGCGCCGAGCCTCTTCTTCCGACAAAGCCTCACCTACGCCGACATCAAGCTCCGCGTGCGTGTCATACGAAATAAGACGCGCAAGCCACTTAAAGGGTGCGGTGTTCGATACGCCAATCTCCCAATACGCGCTGTAGCGCGTGCGCGGGTAATCGTGCACGTTGATCAGCGCGAGCTTTTTGTTAGAGGGTACAGGCGGGGCGGTAACGACCGGCGCCTCCCGCTTTTTGAACGGATTACGCATAGTAGGTCACATTGAGTGTTGCGCTGGCTGTTTGCTCGATGACTTTAAAAGCCGCCAAGTCGCCGGTGTACCAAAAAGGAAAATCCACGGTCAGCGGCATACCGACGCTGCTCGTGGGGTCGGTGTCGTCATCCCGCCATCTGACATCCTGTGTCTCGGCGGAGATCAAAGCCATGCGCGCGTGGAGCGGAACGGTCAGCGCCGTCGCCGTACCCAGCGAAGTAATCTGCTCATACCCGACCGGCCTGAGATTGCCGTCAATGACCTCGGAATCACGGCGCTTCTTATTGTCTACTTCAAGCGCCATTCACCCATCTCCGCGCTGTGCCGCGCTTTAGTCCAGCCCTAAAGAGCCTTCATTGCCCGCCGCAGGTTCGCCCTTCCGGCCTGGCAACTTGTCAACCTCCACCATCCAGGTGCCCAGGTCTTGCTTCTTCATGATGACGAACTCGTCACCCTCCGCGCGCAGTGAACCGTAAAAGCCGGGGCGCAACGCCTTAACTCGAATACCCATGCAGAAAACCTCTTGCAGTGGAAAAACGCGGGGCCCTCAACTCTGAGAGCCCCGCGGTTGATTACAGGACCGTGTAGCCCGCCGCGTACACATCCTTGGTCTGCACGCCTTGCGACAGCCAAGCGCTAAAGCTCGACACCGATGTCAGCGGGCCGGTGGCGACCGTGTAGCGCACGCCGAGGTAGCGCTCGTAGCGCTTCTCGATGGGCAGCGCCAAGGTAATCACCTTGTAGCCAGCAACCAAGGTCGCCTTGCCAATCGCGGTACTGGTCCAATGCACCGTGGCCGAGGTCGCCAAGTCTGCAGTCGAGTCCGACTCCAGGCTGAACGTGACGGTAGCCGCGCCGGCCGCGGTGACAACACCGGACACCAGGATGTTCAGGAACACATCCTTGCCCGCGCCAATGTTCTGCAAGGTCGGCGCACCCAGCGCGCCGCCCGCCTGCAAGTCAATGACGTTGGTCGAAATCGCGGTAGCAGTGACCAACTGCGTTGCAGAGAATTCTGCGTCTTTGTCGATAAACATTTGCTCGATCTCCTAGTTCAGTGCGACTGTCTTACGAGACCTGCGCTTCGGTGTTGAGGATCGCGTCGCAAGTACGCCATTTGATGCCCCGGAACGATTGGAACATCCGCCCCTGAGCCGCGTCCTGTGCGTCGAACACGATGTTGGTGACAACACCCGAGCCCGAGGTCGCCTTGCCCATCGACTGGATATCCAGGTATTCGAGCACCGTGCGGTTGCCATACCAGCAATACTCAGACCAGTTCGGGCTACCCGGTACGCGCGCCATGGCTTTCACCATGAGCTTGACCAGGTCGGCCGCACTGGACTCCGCGACCAGCGCGGTGGTGTCAATGTTGCAAATGCGGACGTTGTAACGCCAGTCGGGCACCACCAGACCAAACTTGATCTGAAAACGGTCCATGTACGCGCGGTAGCGCGCCGGAGGCACTTGCGTATCAAACGCGTCACCTTCACCCAAATCCTGGTGCACGATGCCTTGCGTCGAGCCCTTCGGAAAAATACCGAACAACGACTGCGCGGAGTGGCGGAGCAACCAGATAGAGGTCTGGTCGGAGCCCGTACCGGCGCCACTGACGATGTTCTGCGCGTTGGCTGCAGACAGCGAACTGTAACGCGGGGCGAGGCCCAAGCACCGCTCCGGGTTGGTGTCGGTGTCTGCATAGAAAATGGCCGTCGCCCACTGCTGGCCAAGGCCCTCAATGTGCGCCCGCGCTTCGTCCATGCGGAACGCGTTGAGGTCGTTCTCCAGGGTCGCCAGGTCTTTGTCCACCTCGACGCGATCTTCGAGCATGAACATCGTGTCTTCGATAGCCGCCTTGAGCGACTTGGTCGGCTGAACGCCCTGGTAATACTTGCGGAACACACCCTGCGGAAGACCGGTGCGCATCAACGAACGGTGTGAAGTCGTACCGTTGGCCTCGCGCATCAACAGGTCGGTGATGATCGGGTTGGTCTGGTTCAAAATCTCTGCCACCACCAGACGCGAGCCATCGGCGCCGTAAGCCTTGGCATGGTCAAGCAACGACAGATGGGTTGCGCCTACTGTAGCCATCGTGAATCTCTCCTGCTGTTACGTTTAGTTCGAGCCGTACATACGTTGGGCTTGTGTCTTCGGCCCTTCTGCGCGCGACGCTGAAATGGCCGACGCGACACTGTCCTGGCTTATCAACTTGCCAACCTTGTAGAACGCTCGGATAACTTCGGGATGATTCCCAAGCCCGGTATCCTTCAACACTGCTTTGAGTTCGGGCGTGCCGAACTCGTCCAACGCCTTGTTCGCGACATTCATGTTCGCGTCGAATGCGTCACCGCCGAACTCTTTATCCCCGCGCGAATCGGTCGCCCACTTGGAATAGAGTTCCTTGATCTGGCCGACATGCGTTTCGGCAAACGATTCAACGGCCTTGCTCGCCAAGTCGGCCGCGCTCTGCGCGCCCTTCGCATCGAGCTTGTGCTCTTTGGCATACGCCTCGAAATCTTTGGCAAGCTCCGCGGGGAGGTTCAAGCCTTCGGCAAACTTGATGTCGTAAACAACATCTGCGGCGGGCTTGGCTGCCGGATCTGCGGCCGGCGCGGGCGCGGTGCCGAGCGCAGGGGCCGAAGCCGCCGGGTCTGCGGCTGGTGCTGGGTCGGCTGCGGGTGTAGTCGGCGCGGCTGCGGGATCTGCTGCGGGCGCGGCTGCAGGGTCAGACATTCGGCAATTCCTCGTTGTTCTCTTGCATCATCAACACGTACTTATCGAAATGGTCTGCTTCCAACAGCGCCAACAATTCGATGCCTGCGCTGCGCCGTCCTTCACTGTGCGCCATCACTAGCGCGTCACTCGAAAACGATGAGCGGTAAGGCCCCGCCTTTTGCAGCAGGCGCCACACGAAGCGGCGACCCACTGACGTTTCCAAGATGACTTTGAAATCGTTCTTCGCTTTAAGCGCCGCGTCTTGGCGCTTAACTAGCAAAGGGTCTTCTTCAAACTCAGCCATGTGGCCCGAACTCTACGCGTCGCATTTTCATGTTCGCCGCACCCTTACTGGTAGCCCATCAAGCTGGTCAATGCGCTCGGCTGTGTGATGTTCGTTTCACTCGCGGTCTTCGCCGCATCTGCCATCGGGCCCATCGCTTCCTGTTGCGCGGCTGCGGCCTGCTGTTTCGCGCGTTCTTGCCGGATGATCGCAACGTCTTCGTTGGCGACAATCCATTCCGGGTTCACGCCCAGCATGTCGGCGTAATCGTCGAGCACTGCATCAGGGTTCAGTTTGTCGAGCGCTTCGGGTTTGATCTGCGCCATCGCCGTAATCGTCCCCAGCAATCGGTCTGCCGCGCCGATACCGACCGCGCGTTGCGCCTGCGCCAACACCCCGATGAACTCGACCTGTAACTCCATGCCCTGCAATTCTTGCGGTGGGGGTGGGACGATGCGCGCTTCGATCATCCGGTCAAAGGTAAAATCGACCAGCGGGATCAACACCTCGGCGTCCAGGTTTTCAATCACCGGCCCCAACATCGTCAACTTCTCTTCCTGCTTCTCTGCAATTTCTTTCGCAGTGACGTTGCTGCGCTCGATGTTCGCAATCATCAAAAACAGGTCGACGAAAAACCCTTGGTTGATGCGCTCGCGAATGTCCTGAATATCTTCCAACACGTACTGGATGTTGAACTGCACATCGATGGCATTCTTGATCGGAGCCGCACCGCTCACCGGGTCGTACCACATCGTGCCGCCAGGGAAGCGGCTCGACTGCTGCTCCTTGTACGTCGTCGGCACCTGCACCGGCGGGTTGGTCTGGTAATCAATACCCTGCGCCTTGCGCAACTGGTCGTGCATCAACTGCTTCACGTCGCCCAATACTTCCATGCCAGGCGACTCTCCGTAGGTGTCACCGCTTGAGGTATCCCACCGCGGCGTCAATCCTGGGAAATTCCGATAGCCCGACTCGCGCAATAACTTCGTTTCGAAGTCGTCGCCATCCTCGAACCAGCACGATGAAAACTTCATGTGCTTCGACAACGGACTCTTGTACTCGCGTTCTTCCCAATCGCGCGGCTGAATGATGTGATTGATATTCACCCAGGTGTAGAAATCGCCGCGGTTGTACATGTCCTTCAACTGCTGGCTGCAATTCTCGTAGCCAAAGGTCTTGACCACCTGCAGCACGCGATACGGCACGCGCCGCGCAATCGTGTCCACAATGTTGCGCGAGTTCCGCTCCAACGCGTACTCGCCGACGGTCAACGGCGTGTGGTGGATGACGTTCTCGAAATCTTCTTCGATGATGCTCGCTCCGGTACCGAAGCTGCCGGTTTCGCGGTAGATTTTTTGCAGCATGAAATAGGTGTTGGACTTCGACCAGATAAGACGCTGCATGCGCGTCACTTCGTCCAGCCAAATCTTCACCGCTTGGCGCTTCATCAACTTTTCGTCGGGCACCTTCAACCGGTGGAACGGCCGCGCTGGTGACGCGTGTCCACTCATGAGCCCTGCGGTCAAAATGCGCCGCGCGCGTAGCCCCGTCGAGTCGTAAATGTCTTGGTGCTTCGGCTTACCGTCGTTCGGCTTCGCGTCGTTGAACAGCCCCGAACGCGGATTCAAAAATCGCGCGAGGTCTTTCCAATGCGCGTCCCAGCCCATCGACTGGCGCTCGTCGAACATCGCTTTGATCTGTTTGCGATACTTCTGCCGCTTCGTCAGGCTCGCGTATATGGGATCGTTCGGTTTGGGCAACATCGCCATCGTTACGCGCCCAGCAACGTGTTCGTGCCCAACGACAATTGACTCGGGTCAATACCACCCGCGCCACTCTTGAACGTGCTCGATGGCCCCGCGCTCGGCCCACTGCGGCTCGCCTTCGTGTTCGCTTTCACCAGCGAGTTGTAATCGGGCGTCGCTGTCGCGTTCGGTGCCTGCGCCGCGGGCGCCGCCTGTTGCGGCTGCAAAGTCGGCGCCGGTGCTTGCGGCTGCTGCTGCCCGCCCTGGCCGAACAAACTGCTGAGCAACACGCCGCCAGCCAAGCCGCCCAAGAGCGCCATCAAAAATCCACTGCCACCCATCGCCTATGCTCCTAGTAACATCGGGACGTTGGCGCCGCCGAGCCCTGCGCCACGTTTGCCTGCTTTCGTTGTACCGCCAAAACCCATGCCCAGCGGCGCGCCGGGTGGCCCCGCTGTGCGCGCTGATGGACCTCCGCCCAACAACACTGCCGGGGCTTGTGGGCTGTTCGCCCCGTTGCCGCCCAGGGTGTAATTGCGCTCGGGGCTACCCAACGGCGCCGCACCCGCGACACTCACCGGGGTTTCACCCGGCGGTTTTAACTTGTCGAGCACCAGGCTTGTGCCGTAGTGCGTGGCGGCGCCGGTCAATGCGCCAATACCCGCGCCCGCTGCGGTAGCGCCCAGAATAGACCCACCCGCTGCGGCTGCGGAGGCGCCGGCCAAGGCCGCGCTACCAAACGCGCCGATGCCTCCGGTCAATGCGCCAATCGCAATACTCGTTATCGGACTCGAGAGCACGTCTTGCAAAAAACTGGTCTTGTGCTGGTCTTGTCGGCCAATCTCGCGGTAAGACCAATCGAGCGCGTTGTAGGGGATCTGCGGATCTAACCCTTTGGGCACTTCCCCGCCAGTGGACAGGAATTTGTTCCACAAACTCAATTGCGCCTGGTCCACGCCTTTCGCCTGTGGGGTGCTTCCCCACCGGCTTAGCAACTCCCACTGCCGCTCGTTGCCGCCGCTCGTCACGCCCTTGTCGATGAACTCGCCTCGCAACTTCGACACCATCGAGCCCGCATTCTGGAACGTGACCCCATAGTTCAACGCGCCCACCCCTGGGTTCTTGT
>JBEBHC010000156.1:0-6941 GCA_040081185.1 Devosia sp.
GTTCCAGCATCTTGGGGTCGATCATGATGAGGCGGCACTGCTCGGGCGTCATCTGGTAGAGCAGCGACAGGATGAAGGTGTTGATGCCGACGGATTTGCCCGAGCCTGTGGTGCCGGCGATGAGCAGATGCGGCATGCGGGCGAGGTCGGCGATGATGGGCTCGCCGCCGATGGTCTTGCCCAGGCAGATCGGCAGCTTGCCCTTCATCTTCTCGAAGTCGGTCGAGGCCAGCATCTCGCGCAGGTAGACCGTCTCGCGATTCTCGTTGGGCAGCTCGATGCCGATGGCGTTGCGGCCGGGGACGACCGCGACACGCGCCGAGATGGCGCTCATCGAACGGGCGATGTCGTCGGCGAGCGAAATGACGCGGCTCGACTTGATGCCCGGTGCGGGCTCGAGTTCGTAGAGGGTCACCACCGGTCCGGGGCGGACATTGATGATGTCGCCCTTGACGCCGAAATCTTCCAGCACGCCTTCGAGGCGGCGGGCCATGGCTTCGAGCCGCTCGGGGCGGTGCTCTTCGCTCATGCCCTTATGCTTGGGCTCGGCGAGGAGGCCGAGTTCGGGCAGCTCGAAACCGGATTCGTCCTCGAGCAGGGAGCGCTGGGCCTCGCGGGTGGCACGGCTGCCGGGGGCCGGGCGCTTGGCCGGCGCAGCGACGCGCGCACGGGACGGCTCGGCCTCTTCCGCTTCTTCTTCTGCGTAGTCCTCGGTCTCGGGAGCGTAGTCGTCCTCGACCGGCTCTTCGGGCGCCGACCCATAGGCGCGCGGTTCAATGACGAGGCGCGGCTCGCGGCGGCCGACGGCGACGGGCTCGGCACCGGCCATACCTGGTTCGACCGCGCCCTCGCGCCAATCCTGCGCCTCGGCTTCACGGCGGGCATCGGCATTGGCGCGGGCGCTTTCCATCGAGCGGCGGAAGGCGGTGCGGGCGGAGAAGCCGAGATGCACCGCGCCGCCGATCAGCACGTCGAGCAGGCCGGAGTGCTCCGGCGCGTCGGGGTCGACGGCGGCCTTGCCGCGTCCCTTGGGGGCGGTAGCGGGCAGCATCGGGCTGCGGGCGCCGAGAGCGAGCCAGTAGAGGGCAAGGGCGGGTGCGGTGATGATGATGGCGAACAGCGTTGCCGTGACCGGCGGCGGATGCGCGCCACTGACGAGGGTCGCGAGATTGAGGAAGCCGGCACCGATCAGGCCACCGAGCCCGGTGGGCAGCGGCCAGCTTGCGGGGATGGCAAGAAAGCCGAGCACGCCGGTGGCGAGCAGCGAGGCGGCAACCCATGCGACAAGGCGCAGGCCGAGACGGCGCGGCACCCGGCGGCGCACGAGGCTCCAGCCCCACAGGGCCGGCGGAATGAGGATCAGCACGATGCCGAGGCCGAAGACCTGGAAGGCGAGATCGGCGATGACGGCGCCGGGGAAACCGAGCCAGTTCTGGGCGTGCTTGCTGGTTGCATAAGACAGGGACGGGTCGTCGACCGACCAGCTGGCCAGCGCCACCATCGTCACGCCGATCAGCGCGAGGACGATCAGGCCGATCAGGCGGACGGGGATGGTGATCGCGATGGCCGGGAGTTCGGTCGTGGCGTCGTCGTCCAGGGGACGGGGCAAGGAACGGGCCGGCATCGTCGGGAACACTCAACTGGAAACTGAGCGGCGATCCTAGGGCCGCACGGTTAATCCGAAGCTAACCATAGTGGCCGCAGGCGCCTGATGCGCAAAAGAAAAGGCCCGCCGGGTGGCGGGCCTCAAGTTCATCCGGGAGGAAATTCGCCGGGGTGTGCAGCCCATGCGGTTTTGCGAGTGGGAAGCCTCTGTGGCGGGCCAAGAGGAACATGAGCTGCACGCCGCGGCGAACCTTGCCTTGGCCGAAAAGAGTCCGACGACAAGCCGGGCTCTCACCTGGTGGCCGGTCCCGGGGGAGACGGGGAGGAGGAGGCGTTCCCCCGGAACCGGAAAGCGTTGGGGTCGCGGCGGAAACCGCGACCCGGGAAATCAGTTGTAGGCGTGCTCGCCGTGGCTCGAGATATCGAGGCCGTCGGCTTCCGCGGATTCGGGGACGCGGGCGCCGCCGAACAGGACGCGGACGATCAGCATGGCGACGAGCGCCACCACACCCGACCAGACCAGGGCGATGACCACCGCCTGCAGCTGGATCAGGAACTGGCTGCCGATCGAGTAGGCCGCCGCATCGCCGAGCGGATAACCGCCGAGGCCCGGTGCAGCGACGATGGCCGTGCCGAGTGCGCCGACGATGCCGCCGATGCCGTGGACGCCGAAGACGTCGAGAGCGTCGTCATACTTGAACATCGGCTTCAGCGTCACGACGGCCCAGAGGCAGACGAGACCGGCAACCGCGCCCAGCACGATCGCACCGGTGACACCGGCAAAGCCGGCGGCCGGAGTGATCGCCACAAGGCCGGCAACCGCACCCGATGCCGCGCCGAGCAGACTGGCGTGACCGCGGGTAAACTTTTCGGCGACGGCCCAGGCGAGCGCCGCCGCGGCCGGAGCCGTGATGGTGTTCAGGAGGGCCACGGCGGTGAGGCCGTTGGCTTCGAGATTGGAGCCGGCGTTGAAGCCGAACCAGCCAACCCACAGCAGACAGGCACCGATGAAGGTGAAGGTCAGGTTGTGGGGCGGGATCGGCTCCTTCATGAACTCCTTGCGCGGCCCGAGGACGATGGCTGCCACAAGACCGGCAATACCGGCATTGATGTGCACCACGGTGCCACCGGCGAAGTCATAGGCGCCGAGGCCGAACAGGTAGCCACCGCCGAACCAGACCATGTGCGCCATGGGCAGGTAGGCGAAGGTGAACCAGATGGCGAGGAACACCATCACCGCGCCGAACTTCATGCGCTCGGCGATGGCACCGACGATCAGCGCCGGCGTGATGGCGGCGAAGGTCAGCTGGAAGACGATGAAGGTGAATTCCGGGATCTTGAAGCCGGCCGAGAAGGTGGAGGCTTCGGAGGCCGGCGTGATGCCGGCGAGGAAGAGCCGCGAGAAGTCACCGATGAACAGCGACACGCCGCTGCCATCGGCAGGGCCGTTGAAGGCGAGCGAATAGCCGTAGATCACCCAGAGAATGGCGATCATGCAGAAGCCGGCGAACACCTGCATCAAGACTGAAAGCATGTTCTTGGCGCGCACGAGTCCGCCGTAGAAGAGTGCGAGACCCGGAATGGTCATGGCGATCACGAGAATCGTCGAGATCAGCATCCAGGTCGTGTCGCCCTTGTCGACGACGGGAACAACCTCGGCCGGGGCATCCTGGCCGAGCGCGGGAAGCACCAGAGCCAGAGCCGCGAGCGCTGCCAGTCCCAGGACCTTTGACGTTTTCAAAGCTGTCATTGTCATTTCTCCTTAGGATGGCGTCAGAGCGCTGCCGCGCCGGTCTCACCGGTGCGGATGCGGGTAACGGCCAGAAGGTCGAGGACGAAAATCTTGCCGTCGCCGATGCGGCCCGTCTGGGCGCTTTCGCGGATCGCCGTGACGATCTGGTCGGATTGCGCCTCGTCGACGGCAATCTCGATCTTCAGCTTCGGCAGGAAGTGCACCGCGTATTCGGTGCCGCGGTAGATCTCGGAATGCCCCTTCTGGCGGCCATATCCTTTGACTTCAGTTACGGTCATGCCGTGCACGTCGAGCGAGTTCAGTGCCTGACGCACCTCTTCAAGCCGCGACGGCTTGATGATTGCGATCACCAGTTTCATGGATGCCCCTTTCGCATGTTGGCTTTGGTCTCCAATGGCCCAAGAGACTCAAGTGCCGTGCCAATCCCGCGGCCGAGTTGCCAAGATTATGATTCTGTTAATGGAATCGGATTGGCCCGGGCGTGACAGGGTGGGACAATGGCGCTGTCCCATCAAATGATGCCTAATGTTTGTGCAAAGGCGTCGGTTTTGCTGACGTATTAGGCATCCTCGGGCTTGCGCCGGAATGGTCGGCGCGGGAAAAGGCAGGCGGAGACCTTAAGCGATGCCGCCCGACACTCAGTATGACGTCATAATTGTCGGCGGTGGCCCGGTGGGGGTCGCGCAAGCCCTGGCGCTGACCCGTTTCCAGCGCGGGCTCCGTGTAGCCCTGTGCGATCGCCGCGAAATGAGTGTGCCAAGGGATGCGCGCGCCTTTGCCATTTCGGCAGCCGTTCGGCGGGCCTTCGAGGCACTCGGCGTGTGGCAGGGCATGGAGGGCGAGGCGCAGCCGGTCACGGCGATGCACATCACCGATTCGGGCCAGGGCGACATTTCCCGCCCGCAGTTTCTGGCGTTCGACGGCGAAGTCGCCCCCGGCGAGCCGTTTGCGCATCTCGTGCCCAACCGGGTGATGACGGCCGCCCTGCTGGAGGCGGCACGCGGGCAGGTCGAATTCGTCGCGCCCGTCGAGATCGCCGGATGGTCCGGCGAGGGGGCGTTTGCCGCGCTGACGTTGAAAGATGGACGCGCGCTGCGTGCGCCGCTGATCGTCGCCGCAGATGGTGCGCAGTCCGCACTGCGCGGCATGGCCGGCATTGCAGTGGCCTCGCACGACTACCGTCAGATGGGCGTCGTCACGACGATCGGGCACGCCCTCGATCACAAGGGTGTCGCGACGCAGCATTTCCGCCCGGCGGGGCCGTTTGCGGCGCTGCCCCTTAAGGACGATGCCTCGGGACGTCATCGCTCGTCGCTGGTGTGGACGGAGACCGCAGAGACGGCCGCCGAACTCAGGGCGCTGCCGGTCGAAGAAGCCGCGCGGCGGATCGAGGATGCGATGGGCTTTTCCCTCGGCAGCGTTACGGTCGAAGAGCCGCTGCAGGCGTTTCCACTGCGGCTGCAGATCGCCAAGAATTTCGCCGGACCGCGCCTGGCGCTGATCGGCGATGCGGCGCATGTGGTCCATCCAATTGCCGGGCAGGGGCTCAATCTGGGGTTCAAGGATGTCGCGGCACTCAGCGAACTGGTGATCGATGCGCTGCGCCTGGGCCTCGATCATGGCGGCGCCGACGTGCTGGCGCGCTATGAGCGGTGGCGCCGTCTCGATACGGCGCTGATGGCGGCGGTGACCGATTCGCTCAACCGGCTGTTCTCGAACGATGTCGCGCCCGTGCGTGCGCTGCGCGATTTTGGCCTCGGCGTGGTGGATCGCCTGACGCCGGTCAGGTCGGCGCTAATCCGCCGTGCCGCCGGGCTCGACGCGCGGGGTCCGAAACTGCTGACTGGAATGCCGCTCTAGTTTGGCTCTACGCCGTCGGCGGGAAGAACACGCGCATCTGCTCCGGCTCGACGTCGCGCGCCTCATCGACGCTGAGCATCGGCACGCCGTCGCGAATGGGGAAGGCAAGGTGCGCCGCTACAGAGACCAGCTCGGTGCGGTCGGGCGAGAGCACGAGCCGCGTCTTGGTCAGCGGGCAGACCAGCATTTCGAGGGTCCGGACATCGACCTCGTAACGCGGATTCGGTGCCGTTGCAGGCGTGTCCGCCATTATTGCAGGGGCGCTCCCGTACCGCCCTTGGCCATCTCGAACTCGGCCAATGCGATCAGCGTCTCCGCGCGGTCCTCGAGCGAGGCCGCCTCGAGCAGCATCTGCTTTTCCTTGGCGCCGTAGGGCGAGACCATGCAGGCGAAGTTCACCAGATCGGCGGTGCCGGTCTTGTTGATCTCGTCCCAGTTGAGCTCGAAATTGGCGAACTCGGCGTAGTCCTTCATCATCTTGAGGAAGCGCGGGCGATCCACCGCCTCCTCGCCGAAGGCGCGGGCGAAATCGAGCGAGAAGTTCTCGGCCGAGACGACGGCTTGGCGATAGGGCGTCATCACCGTGAGTTCGGAGACGAGCTCGAAGCGCGCCACACCCTCGAGGATGATGAAGTAGCGGCCTTCGCCGTGTTCCTCCCAGTGGGTGAGGCGGCCGACGGTGCCGATCTTCTGCAACGCGGCGCGGCCACGCGGGCTCTCCTCGCTCAGGTCCTCCGGCTGGATGAGGCCGATCAGCCGATTGCCGGCGAGCGCGGCATCGACCATTTCGATATAGCGCGGCTCGAACACGTTCAGCGGCCGCTGCGAGAACGGCAGCAGAAGCGCTCCGCTCAGGGGAAACAGCGGGACGTTGGCGGGCAACTCGGTCGGCGATGCGGGTCGTTTCAGCATGTCACGGCTCACGAGAACAGAACCGAGGAGAGCAGGCGGCGGCCCTTGAGGGTAGCCTCGTCCTTCATGCCCCAGGCTTCGAAGAATTCCAGCAGCTTCTTGCGGGCGCCATCTTCGTTCCAGGTGCGGTCACGCTTCATCTGCGCGACGAGCTGCTCGGCCGCCTCGACGCGCCGGCCCTCGGCGTTGAGTGCGATCGCCAGGTCGTAGCGCGCCTGGTGATCGTCGGGCGACGCGTCCACCTTGCGGCGAAGCTCATCGGTTGCACTGAGCTCTGCGGCTTCATTCAGCAGCTTGAGAGCGGCGACGAGCGACACATATTCGGGGTTCTTGAGCAAGGGTTCGGGCAGGGTGTCGAGAACGGCCTGTACCTGTTCGGGTTCACCGGCGGTGAGATAGACGCGCGCCATGCCGAGGACGGCATCGACATTGTCGGGCTGGTGCTGCAGCACCATGCCGAAGATCTGCGCGGCCTGGCCGAGGTCGCCGGCCGCCATCGCCTCGCGCGCGGCCACGAGCGCGTTCTTGATCTCTTCCTCGATCGAGCCGGCCTGCGCGGCGGGCGGCGGGGCCGCGGCGATCACCTTGTCGGCGAACTTGCGGACTTCGCTTTCTGGGTAGGCGCCGATGAACGCATCGACCGGCCGGCCCCCGGCGAAGGCGAAGACGGCGGGAATCGACTGGACGCCGAGCTGGCCGGCGATGGCCGGGTGCTCATCGATGTTGATCTTGACCAGCCGGATCTTGCCCTGCTTTTCGTTCACCACTTTTTCGATGGTGGGGGAGAGCGTCCGGCACGGCCCGCACCAGG
>JBEBHC010000333.1:0-1794 GCA_040081185.1 Devosia sp.
TGCCCGGACTTGTGATGATCGGCTGGTGGCGCGATTTCCCGCCGCTGACCACGTTCCTGGTTTGCGCCCTCGGCGGCACCTTGGGCGTCTTGTTCTCGCGAATGACTTCCTTGAGGAAGAGCGCAGAGCCACTAACATTCTTGAGGTAGAAGGGAATGCCGTCGGGGATGAGTTCGGGGAAGCCAAACGGGTCCGATGGGAGCGGCGGCGTGTGCGGGTTCTCCACGATATCGCGCCAGCGATGCACTTCGACGCCATGCTTTCGCGCGCCAAGCTGGATCTGAGCGTCGACCAGATCAATGAGGACCTGCTCGTCATCCTGTGAGGTGTTGTAGTCGGAGTATGGGAGAAATCCCTTGCGGCGAAGGTACGTCTTGCCGGGGTCGGTGCGCGAATACGTCTGCGTCTCGTTGTTGTTGCCGTGCCCGTTGAAGGTGCGGCGCTCCATGAGGCCGGCGTCCACCATGCGGCCGCAGAGATTGCGGAAGCCCGCGTACGATCCTTCGGGATCGACAAGGGCATGCATCCAGTTGAGCGGCAGATTGCGGTAGTGATCGAAGAGCTGCAGGATCGCAACGGATCGGGACGTGGCGCGGATGTCGAGGTCTGGTTTGGCGCGCGGCTTTCGATGGCGCGATCTGCGAATGTGCTCGGGCTGCATACCCGAAGTATGCGTGATCAATGGTTCTTGTCTAACTCGATATCCCCGCTCTGAGGCGGTGGTGATGCAGGGGGGCTCGGTGGGGATTGCCGAGGTTGTGGTTTCACTTCCTTGTGAGAAACTTGAGGGACATCAGCGCGAGCTGGTGCTAGTCCACTGCCGCGTGAAGCCTCGGTTAACTTCGGGTCTTCGTGCGTTGAGGCATAGGTCGGCTCTTTTTCGAGGATGCCGTAGGGGATATTGAGCTTAATTGCGCGATCCAGCCCCGGCATGCCCTTTACATAAATGGCCCAATCTGCGCTAACGCCTGGCCGCGAGCGGCATGAGCGGATGAAGTCAGTATCGCAGTACATTTCACGGGCAAGCGTCGCGGCGTCGTTGTACTGGACGCTGCCCGCCACCTTGATAGCGGTTGCGCCGTACATTGCAGCCTTCACTTCGTCGGGGATCTGATCGATTACCTGCGTTGCCCACACCGAGCCAAGACCATACTTCCGGCACTCAGTGAGGATGCGAGCGGTCTGACTATTGAAAACATGCTCAGCCTCGTCCACGACGAGGACACACAGCTTTCGCTTCTCGGGGGCCATACCGTCTCGGCGCAATGCAGCCGTGTACATTTGTCCAACGATGAACTGCAAGAAGATCTGCATCCCTCCATCGCCAATAGCATTACGAGCGCCCTTCACGAGTACGACCTTGCCCTCATTCATGTAGCGGTCGGGCTCAAAGCTATTGACCGGGGAGGAGAACATTTCGCGGAAGGTGTCCTGTGCACTCGCAGCGGCGATCTTCCAGCCCATAGCATCCTTCGTGTCGTTCATGCGGTTGGTGTAGAACTGGTTGGTAAAGAAGCTTTGGTCGGCTGGTGCGAGTTGCTGGATGTATGGGTAGAAAGCTGACTGTTGGACTTGCTTTACGCGCTCGTCGACGATTTCCTTGAGTGTGAGTAGCGTCGGATTTTCGATCTTGAGAATGAGCCGGAGTAGGTATGGCGTGAGGCCAGCCTGTTTGTCTGAAAGGCCACCCGACAGCGACGACATGAGGTAGTCGAACGTCTGGAGCGCCGTCGAAAACGATGAGTTCTTAAAGTCGAGGAAATTGAGTGGTGGCGGGTTCGTTGTCGGGTCCAA
>JBEBHC010000334.1:0-1778 GCA_040081185.1 Devosia sp.
GCCACGCCTCGCCCTCGAATTCGAGCTGGTGTTCCAGGTCGGCCAGGAGGCGTTCGGACGTGTGGCGCATGTCGTTCACGAGATCGCCGTGCAGATCCTGCGCCTCGATCAGGTTGGTGCAGTGGCGCGCGGCCTTGCCGGTGTGCTCGGTCAGCGCGCGCATGCGCTGCAGCAGATCGCGGAGGCGCTCGGGAGCGCCTTGCGCGGCGACGGCCAGATCGCTGAGCAAGCCGATGGCGTGGAGATCGGCCCCGAGTTCGTCATGCAGGTCGGCGGCAATCCGCTTGCGGGTGTCCTCCACGGCGCGCTGCTGGCGGCTCCGGTTGACGAGGACGATGACGACCACCCCCAAAGCGAGCACTACTGCGAGACTGGTGAGTCGGGTGATGTTGATTTTCTGCTCGGCATAGCGGCGGCTGAGTTCCGCGCTTACGAGCGGCCGCTGACGTTCCAATTCGTGGCGAAGCGCGAGTTGGTTCAGCCAGGTGCGGAAGGGCAGGATTTCACCGTAGAAGTTGCGACCGTCGGTCAGACTGGCCAGCGAGCGGGTGGTGCCGTCGGTGCTGAAATTCGCGGTGACCGGTCGGCCGAGGGCCACGTTGCGGCCCTGTGAGAACAGTTCGATCTCGGCGAAGCCGAGCCGCGGCGGACCCGCGCGGAACGGCGCGTCGCGGTTCATCCGGACGGCGGCAAGGCGGACGTAGCGACAAGAGACTTCGGGGAATTTCTCGGTCAGGACCGGCCCCACATCGTAGAGCGTCTCGTAACGAGACTCGAACAGCAACCGGGCGTCCGAAAAATCCGCAGCGTCGGCGCCTTCGACCCGGAGCACCTGGGGAATTCCGAGATCGCCGACGTGTGTCTGAGGCACGGTATCGCTTTGGTCGACGGCGTGGAGGTGCAGGCGGGAAAGGCGATAGCTCGCGCCCAGATCGATGGTGAGGGTGGGACGCTCGCCGAGTTCCGTCGAGCTGAGGTAGGCCACGCTTTTCGCGCCGGCTGCCGTGGCCATGAGATACGGCAGGAAGCCGTCGACCACGCCGGCTTCGGGCCAGCCGGGGGCCGGGGCGCGTTCGCGACCGCCGCCGTATTTAACCGGCCGGTGCAGCGCGGCGTTTTCCTCGCCGCTGAACGCCAGGATTTCCGAGAACTGGAGGACAAATTTCGCGTCGAATTCGCGGCGGGACAGCTCCGTGGCTTCGAGGCGGATCCAAGTCGCCGGCAGGCCGTGGCACGGAATGACCACGGGCGCGATGCGGGGCAACAAGCCGTCGGAGCGGCCGAATTCGGCGACAATTTTTCCTTCGCGGTCATCGCCGGTTCCGGCCCGCACGCGAAAAGCCGCGGGGAAACCGTCCGCCTGGAACCCGTTGACCCCGTCGCGCCGGATCGCGGGCACGACCACGATCTGATCGAGCAGCGCCGGGGCGCCGAGGTCGATCTCGAGCCACTCCTTTTGGTCGGGCGTCTCGTAGCTGCGGGACCGGGATCCGATGGCGCCGACGCCGCCGGAGGGGTTGTAGTTCGCCAAGTGCCCCAGCTGCCGGTCGATCTCGGCCAAGCGTTGTTCGAGCGCCGTCAGGGAACTGTGCTCGAGCGGGGCCGCAGCCGCGGCCGCGCAAACCAGTCCCGCCGGCAAGATCGTGAAAAGTCGCGTGGCCATCCGGAGCATGGAGCGCGATACATGGAGCTATCGCGCGAGTCTAGCGTTCTCTCGGCTTCGGCGCACCCTGCAAACACAGGGTAGCCGCCGCTTCCATCTTCGCATAGTCTTTGGG
>JBEBHC010000157.1:0-6870 GCA_040081185.1 Devosia sp.
CCAATCATGCCTAATTCCAACCTTTCTCTGAGCCCCGCTCAGATCGAATCCTTCATCGCCGATGGCTTCGTGCGCATCGACAACGCCTTCTCCACCGAAACCGCCGATCAATGCCGCTCGATCCTGTGGCAGGCCACCGGCTGCGACCCGGACGATCCCTCCACCTGGACCAAGCCGGTCATTCGCATCCAGCATCGGAGCGACCAGCCCTTCCGCGAGTCCGCCAACACGCCCATCCTGCGCGCCGCCTTCGATCAGCTCGTGGGCGCGGGCCGTTGGACCCCGCGTTACAGCATGGGAACCTTCCCCATCCGCTTCCCCTCGCCCGACGATCCGGGCGATGCCGGGTGGCATATCGATGTGAGCTTTGGCTGGAAGGAACGGCCCGACGATTTCCTGTCGTGGCGCGCCAACATCGTCTCGCGCGAGCGCGCCTTGCTGATGCTGTTCCTCTATTCCGATGTCGGCGAAGCCGACGCGCCTACCCGCATCCGTGTCGGCTCGCATCGTGAGATCGCCCGCCAGCTCGCCCCAGCCGGTGAAGTGGGCCTCTCCCTGCGCGAACTCGGCGCCGACGGCTTCGCTTCGACCGCGCATCTACCGCAGGCGCTTGCGACCGGTCCGGCAGGCACGGTCTATCTGTGCCATCCGTTCCTTGTGCACGCCGCGCAGCCGCATCGCGGCACGCAGCCGAAGTTCATGGCACAGCCGCCGCTCGAGCTGCCGACACCCCTTGTGCTCGACCGCCCCGATGGCGACTATTCCCCGGTCGAAATCGCCATCCGGCAAGCCTTGGGGAAATGACGTGACGGACGGGAAGCTCGCACAAGTTGATCGCTACATCGTGGGCTTCCCGCCCGACGTCGAACTGATCCTCACGCGCCTGCGCGACACCATCCACAGGGCCGCGCCGGGTGCCACCGAAGGCTTCAAGTACGACATGGCAGTCTTCTATTTCGGCGGCGAATACCTGTTCTACGTCGGTGGCTGGAAGAAGCATGTCGGCCTCTACCCAATCTACCCGCAGGAGGCGGCTCTCGAAGCCGAACTCGCCCCGCTCCGCTCGAGCAAGGATACGGTCAAGCTCGTCTACAACAAGCCTATCCCCTACGCGCTCGTCACCCGTTTGGTGAAAGCGCGCGTCAAGGCCATCAAGGCCAAAGCGAAGGCGAAGGCCTAGGAGCGCCTTTCGGCTTCCATCTCCGCGAACGGCGAGGGCATCAGATTGTTGAGGCTCGATTCCGGTGCGGTGAGTTCGAGCCGCAGACCTTCAGGCGCATAGTCGATGGCAACCGAACCGCCGAAGTCGGCTGACAGCACGCGCTCGATGAGCCGCGAACCGAAGCCCTGCCGCGTCGGTGGCTTCACGAGCGGGCCGCCGGTTTCAACCCACGCGAAGCGGAAACGCCGACCGCCCTGGCCTGCACTCAACGACCACTCGATGCTCACCCGGCCGGTCTCGTTCGACAATGCTCCATACTTGATCGCATTGGTGGCCATCTCATGCAGTGCCAGCGATAGAGACAGCGCCTGCTTTGCGCCGAGCGTAAGCGGTGGCCCCGTCCGGCTGATTGATTTGCTTTCGCCGACATGCGTTTCGAGCGTGGCATCCAGAACGGTGTCGATCTCGGCCGTCGCCCATGCCGCCGCGGTCAGTATGTCGTGCGCCTTGCCGAAGGTCGCGAGACGTTGCTGGAATTTCTTCACCGCCGCCGCGGTATCGTCTCCCCGCAGCGTCTGCGTCGCGATCGATCCGACCATCGCCAGAGTATTCTTCACCCGGTGCTTCAACTCGTCGTTGACCAGCTTCAGATGCGTTTCGGTTCGCACATGGTCAGTGATATCCGAACCCTGGACAAAAATGCCGGACACCTTGCCAGCATCATCGAAGGTCGGCTGATAGACAAAGTCGAGGTAGGCATCCCGAAGACGTCCGTCCTCCCCGCGCAGACCGATCGGGACGCGCCGCCCTACATGTGTCTGGCCCTCGCGATACACTTGATCGAGCAGCTCGATGAACCCCTGGTCCACCACTTCCGGCAGCGCTTCGGCCACGGTCTTGCCGATGATGTCGCGTTGATTGACCAGTTTGCGGTAGGAGTGGTTAGCGAGTTCGAACACATGGTCCGGCCCCAGCAGCACCGCCATGAACCCTGGAGCCTGCTCGAACTGCTTTTCCAGCCGACGGGAATACTGGCTGAGCGCCTCGCGCGCGCGATGCTGCGCGGTGACGTCGTTGCACACCACCAGCACACCGCCAACCTCGCCCTCGAGGTCGATGGGACTGTAGCCATAGGTCCACCACACATCTTCGCGGCGGCCGTGGCGGCGTATTGGTACCAGCGCGTCCTCGTTCCAGGTCGCGCCCTGCCCGCTCATCACCCGTTCGATCTGCGGCCCGATGATCGGCCAGATGTCGTTCCAGGATTCCCGGCCCTTGGCACCCAACGCCGCCGGATGCATTTCCGGCCCCATCGTGAGCGAATAGGCGTCGTTGTAGAACTGGATGAGGTCGTGGCCCCACCAGATGAACATCGGGTGGTTGGTATTGAGCATCAGTCGGATCGTGAGGCGAAGGCTCTGCGGCCAGATCTCCGGTGGCCCCAGTGACGAATTTCTCCAGTCATAGGCGCGAATCAGCGCCCCCATCTGGCCTCCACCGGCCAGAAAGTCCGCACTCGTTTCAAGCTTCTGCATAAACGCCCTGACCAACCCCAACTTGCAATAACGCGCCGCGTCAGGTTTTGCTCCACTGCCCAATAAATATTCCGGAGCCGTCGCTTCCGGAAACCACCCTATCGCCTGGCCGTTCCTGCCCCGATGCAACTCAAAGTCGCTTCCTACAACATTCGCAAGGCTGTCGGTCTCGACTGGCGCCGACGGCCCAGCCGCGTCCTGAGCGTCCTCAACGAGATCGGCGCAGATATAGTGGCGCTACAGGAAGTCGACCGGCGCTTCGGCTCCCGCATCGCCGCCCTCGACCCGGAATTGATCGAGAAAGAGACCGATTACCGCGCCATCCGCTTCGCCGAGCGCCCCCAAAGCCTCGGCCACCACGGCAACGTCATCCTCGCCCGCAAGGCCTTCCGCGTCGCCAACGCCATCGCCATGACTCTCCCGCACCTCGAACCCCGCGGCGCGGCGGTCGCCGATCTCGATTGCGGCGGCGGACGGCTGGTGCGCATCGTCGGCATGCATCTGGGCCTCACGCGCAAATGGCGTGCCCTGCAAACCCAGACTGTCGTGCGCGAGTTGCAGGCGCTCGAGGCACGTATGCCCACCGTGCTGATGGGCGACCTCAACGAACCGAGCCTCAAATCCAGCGTGCTGCGCGCCTTCGAGCAGGGTCACACCATCGCCGCCCCCGGGCCGAGCTTTCACGCCTCGATGCCGTTGTTCTCTCTCGACCGCATCATCGTCACGGAAAACATCACCATCGCCGAAGCCGGTGTGCACAACTCCATTCTCAGCCGAGAAGCGTCGGACCACCTGCCCATCTGGGCAAAGGTGACTCTGCCGGCATAGCCTCGTAAGACCTGACAATGTGGTGGACCGGGGACACGGGGTGCAGGCAGGGCGTGGGCAGCTGATCTGGGCACTGGTCGCCCTGACGATCGCAATGGCGATCGTGCCGCTGTTCTTGGTCACTTACCCCCCGCTGCAGGACCTCCCCAACCATCTGGCGCGCATCGTGGTGCTCACCGCGCCACCCAAACACGCCATCCATAAGTTCTACGAGATCCGGTGGGGCATTATTCCCAACCTGAGCCTCGACCTCATCCTCATTGCGCTCGGCACGATCATGCCGTTGGCGCTTGCTTCAAAGCTGGTCGTTGGACTGTGCATGGCCGGATGGGTCGTCGCCCCGATGGTCCTCCACTACGCCGTGTTCAAACAGCTGTCGGCGCTGCCACTGATCGGGACGCTCTTCCTGTTCAACCAGGTGCTGCGCTTCGGCCTGCTGAACTTCATGTTCGGCAGCGTGCTCGTCGCGCTTGCGCTGGCCACCTGGATACTGCTGGAGGACAGGCCCCTTCGCACGCGCATCGTCGTGGCGATCGCGATGGCCGTCGTACTGTTTTTCACCCACCTCTTGATCTCGGCGATCTTCATCATCGCAGTGGGCATCTGGGAACTGCTCCGGCCACGCTCCAGTGCACCACCGATCGCCGATCGCATCGCCCTGCTCGCCGCCGTAATGCTGCCCGCACTTCTGCTCTACGTCGTCAGCCCGCACGAGACGTTCAACAACGCGCCACCCTCGTACAACATTGGCCAGTTCTGGCCCGACTTCTTCGCATCCAAGGCCGGGCGAATGGCCAGCTTTGTGCCCGCCGGGCCAGCGCGCGGACTACTTTTTATGTACATCTTCGCAGGCATCGGTATCTGGAGCGCTCGCACAGCAAGCAGCAGGCGAGACTCTCGGCTCGCGCTTATCTGCCTGGCCGTCTTTCTATCTTTCCTGGTTATGCCTTTCGCGATGATGGATGGGCAGAATTTGGACTGGCGTCTCCTTGCGCCTTTTGTCCTTTTCACCTCCGCCTCTCTGAGTTTCGACCTGAAACGCCTTCCCGCCATTGCCCTCGCCGCGGTGTTTGTCGTGAGCATGGCTTCTCAGATAACCTCGAATGTCAGGATCTGGACCGCGGGCGAGAGCAACTATCGCGACTATGCCGTTGCAACATCATCGCTGCCCGCAGGAAGCCGCCTCTTTCACGCGCTCATAGGCATCCGCGAAGGCGTCGTGCCCAACGCACCACCGATCCTGCACCTGCCCGATCTCGCCGTGCTCGAACGCGGCGCCGCGGTCGTCTCCCTCTTTGCTATTCCGACCCAGCAGCCGATCAGGCTGCGAGATGGCCTGCGTGAGCGCTACGCCAGCGTCGGCGCGGGGAGCCGGCTCACGGTTGACGATGTCGACTGGCCGACAGTCCGGCGCGATTTCGACTACGTGCTGCTCTCGACGCTGGAACCGGTTTCGCCTCCGCCCGACATCATCGAGGTGAAAACGGCGGGCTACTTCCACCTCTACCGCGTAACCCACTGACGCCTACGCCGCCTTCCGGCCTGCAAGAAACCCGCGCACCACGGCCAGTGCTGCGTCCACTGCAGCCGCGTCCACATCGAGATGCGTCACCCAGCGCTGCTGCGTCGCGCTGTAGGCCGAAGTGATCCCCACACCCTGCGCCGCAAGGTGTGCGTCGAACTCTGCCGCTACAGCAGGCGGTACGCTCACCCAGACGATGTTGGTGTCCGGCTGCGTCACCGTCAGTCCGGCATCGACGAGCCCCGCTGCGAGCCGCTTGGCATTCGCATGGTCATCCGCCAGCCGCGCGACATTGCGCTCGAGCGCGTAGAGCCCCGCGGCCGCTAGTATCCCCACCTGCCGCAAGCCGCCGCCCAGCGCCTTGCGATGCCGGCGTGCCCTGTCCAGAAACTCGCGGTCGCCGACAAGCACCGAGCCCATCGGCGCCCCCAGCCCCTTGCTGAGGCAAACGGAGACAGAATCGAAACCTTGCGCGATCTCTGCGACATCCGTGCTGCTGCCCACGCTCGCGTTGAACACGCGCGCGCCGTCGAGATGCGTGGCGAGCCCATAGCGTTTCGCCAGCCCAACGGCCTCCCGCAGGAAGCTCAGTGGAATGATCCGCCCTCCGAGCGTGTTCTCCAGCGCCAATAGCCGCGTCCGTGCGTAGTGCAGGTCATCTGGCTTGATCGCCGCTTCGATGTCGCTCAGCGCCAGGCTACCGTCTGGCTTGTGCGCGATAGGTTGCGGCTGGATGCTGGCCAGCACGGCCGCACCGCCTTGCTCGTGCACGTAACAATGCGCTTCCTGCCCGGCGATGTACTCGTCGCCGCGCCCGCAGTGCGCCATCAGCGCAGCGAGGTTGGATTGCGTCCCCGAAGGCATGAAAAGTCCCGCCGGCTTTCCAAGTCGCGCAGCAACTTCCGCCTCGAGCCGGACCACGGTCGGGTCGTCACCGAAAACGTCGTCGCCAACCTCTGCCGACTCCATTGCGGCACGCATGCCGGCATCCGGCCGTGTCACTGTGTCGGATCTGAAATCGTACCGGATTGTGCTCGTCATGGCCCGTCAACCTGTCGCATCGCTGTGACTGGACACGTCGCCTAGAAGCGGCGTAAGGGTCAATCCTCTTACCACCGCCGTCCCGGATGCTCTGCGAGTGCTCCGGCGGAGGATTGGGCCTGACATACAGGCCCGAACGAGTAGCATTGCGAGCCAGATTACCAAGTCGCCCGGCCATCACCGGCGCGACCAAATTGTGTTGCGCTTGCCATATTGATGAAGATCAAGTTTCACGCTAAGAAAGTGCGGTCGAATATTGCGGCCGACTGTCCGTGCCTGGCGACGCCTTAAGCGCCTGCTGACGTCACTACCGGGGAATTCGATTGGCGGAACCCATAGGAGGGACCTGTGGCCGCCACGGCAGAGACTTCGAGAGGGACGACTGACTATGGCGACCGGCACTGTGAAATGGTTCAACGGGCAAAAGGGCTACGGCTTTATTCAGCCTGACGAGGGCGGGGCGGATGTGTTCGTGCACATTTCCGCAGTCCAGCGCTCCGGGCTAAATGGCCTCGATGAGGGCCAGAAGGTCAACTACGAGATCGTCAAGGACAAGCGGACAGGCAAATCCGCTGCCGACAATCTCACGATGGCCGGCTGAGCCATCGCCCTGCGCCCTAGGGCGCATATACGACCGCAATATTAGGCGCAGCCTGCGCAGGCTGCGCTTTTTGCTTTCGCGTTCCCGTAACTACTGCTTCGACGTCGTGAAATCCTCGAAGCAATCATAATTGTGCTGCTCGGTGATTTTGCCGTCGCGGAACTTGAGGAACATCGCGGAG
>JBEBHC010000158.1:0-6853 GCA_040081185.1 Devosia sp.
GAACGAACCGGTCTCGATGGCCCGGGCCCGCAGCAGCGGCTCCCAATGGGCCGCGCCGGTGGGTGCCGTAAACGCCGCTGGGATCGCGAGGATTTCCGCCCCCGCTTCCGCCAGCGCCCGGTGCAGCGCCGGGAAACGAACATCGTAGCAGATGGTGAGCCCGAGCTTGGCGCCCGCCACATCCGTCACTACGGCGACATCGCCGCCGCGATAGGTCGCGCTTTCGCGATACTCGCGTACGCCGGGGAGCGTTGCGTCAAAAAGGTGGATCTTGTCGTAGGTGGCGGCGACAGCGCCGTCCGGCCCGAACAACACGGAGCGATTGGCAAAGCGTCCATCGTCGAGCGCCACCGCCAGCGAGCCGAGATGCAGCCACAGATGGAGCTGGGACGCGATCGATGCGCAGCGTGCGATTGCAGGGTTGCCTTCCCACGGTCCCGCGACTGCGCGCAGTCCCTCCCGGCTCTCCGCAAACACCACTGTGACTTCCGGCGAAAGGACATAGGTCGCGCCCTGTGCGGCCGCTTCACGCGCCAATCGTTCGAGTGCATCGAGATTGGGGCCGGGCGTCGTGCCCGACTGCATCTGCAGCGCTGCGACCCGCAGCGTCACGGATGCGTCTCGTCGAGCAGCGGATCGAGCTTGCCCTGCCGTTCGAGAGCGGCCAGTTCCTGGTAGCCACCGACATGAACGTCGCCGACGAAAATCTGTGGCACGGTGCGCCGCCCATGCGCGCGCTGGATCATGCCCATGCGCATGTCGGGCGCGGTCACATCGATCTCCTCATACGTCACGCCCTTGTCGTCCAACAGTGAGCGGGCGGCTTGGCAATACGGGCACCATCCGGTGGAATAGATCTGAACTTTGCTCATGGTGGTCTTCATATGGGCCGCATCGCGCAAATGTCCATGATCGCCGGCACCTAGGGCCTGCGCCGGGCGACGATGACCGCAATGCGCTCGGCGTCCGACGCCTGGAGATAAATGCCGCGCTCGAGAATTTCGAGCTGGTACTCCCGAAACGTCAGGCCCAGTTCCTCGGCTTTTCTGGCGCGGCGGATGGCCGTGTCCGGCGGCAGCTTGAACGCCTTTTCCGCCGCTGTCTTCCACACGAAGTATTGACCGACGCCTCCGGGGCCCCATTCGGGCACGTGCTCGTCGAGGGGAGGCCCGCCATTGTGGCCCATGCCGATTTCGGCTGGCCCGATCTCACGTGGGAAATTGTAGCGCAGCAGGCGCCAGCGCTTGGTGCGGTTGTCGCCCATCAGTCGTCGCTCCCGCCGGTGAGAACGCGGGCAAAGCTGACCACATCGACGCGCTCGGCCCCGCCCTTATGCAGTGCGCGCGTCACGGCCCTCACCGCCCGGTGGTCATGACGTCGTCGACGATGATCGCGCGCCGCCCCTTGAGCCGGAGCAGAAAATCCGGATGCGACACGAACGCCCCCTGCACGTTGCGCGCCCGCGCATCTGCCGAAAGCCCCACCTGCTGACGCGTCGGCTTGCGGCGCAAAACGAGCGCCGGATCGACCGGCACACCGCTCAACTGCGAGAGCGCGCGTGCGAGTTCGGTGGACTGATTGTAGCGCCGCGAGAACTGCCGCATCGGGTGCAGCGGCACTGGCACCAGCACCGCGTCGCCGCCCCACAGGTCGTGCCCGGCTTGCACCATGAGCCGGGCGCAGAACCGTGCGAGCTCCGGCCGGTCCCCATATTTCAGACGGCCGACCAGTTTGCGCGCCACCTTGTTGTAGAGCACCGCCGACCGCGCTCGGTCGAACGGCGGCGGATCGGCCAGCGCCTCGGCCGAGCGCGTATCCAAGCCGAGCGAGACTTCGAACGGCAGCCCGAGAACGGGGCAGAACGGAGCCGTAATCGGCCGCAGCGCCTTGAAGCAATCGGCGCAAAGCGCATCCGCACTCGCCACCGGAGCGTCGCAGGCGAGGCAGACCGGCGGATAGATGAGATCGAGTATGGCCCCGCCCAACTGCTTGGGCGGACCCGGCGGACCGGCATTTTTGACAAGCAGGGCACCCGTCTCCATAACGCCCATCCTGCCAGCCCGGTGCCTTTGCCTCAATGCCTGACCTGCCGAAGCCGCATCCGCGCATTTTCGATCGCCGGCTGATCGCCAGCCACCTCGCACGGCGGCCCGCTGGCCACGACGATTTCGTCACCGCCCTCGTGCTGGATGATCTTTCGCATCGGCTCGGCACCGTGACCCGAACGTTCGACAAGGCGATCCTCCTCGCGCCGGACGCTTCAGCCATGCCCAGTACCGGCCGCAGCGCCGAAGGAATTTTTGATTTCGCGCGCGCCTCGACCGTCCTCGGATCGCACGTCGCCCCCCTCGTCGAAGCCGAACCCCTGACTTTGCCGGACCGCGGCTACGACCTCATCATCTCGCTGTTCGATTTGCAGATCGTCGACGACGTCGTCGGCTTCCTTGCCCGCGCCCGCGCTCATCTCAAAGGCGACGGCCTCGTCCGCGCAGCGGCCGTGGGTGGCGACAGCCTCAACGAACTGCGTGAAGCGTTCCTCGCTGCCGATGCCGAGCTGTCGGGTGGCGCTTTCGGGCGTGTAGCGCCGTTCATTCCGCTGAGCGAAGCCGGTGGCCTGCTCCAGCGCGCCGGCCTTGCCCTACCGGTCGCCGACGTTGAAACCCACACCGTGCGCTATTCGACCCCGCTTTCAGTGATGCGCGAGTTGAAGGGGCTCGGCGCGACCAATCCGCTCCATGACCGGCCTACGAAACTTGCCAGCCGCCGGCTGATCGCCCGCGCCTCGGGGGAATACGAAAAGCTAGCCGCCGATTCCGATGGGAAAGTGCGCGCCACACTTGAAATCATCTGGCTCTCCGGCTGGGCTCCGCATGAGAGCCAGCAAAAGCCGCTGAAGCCGGGCAGCGCCGAGATCAGCCTCACCAAAGTCCTGAAATCGTAGAGGCGGCCTCAGCCGCCCATCGCGTCGATCGAGCGGTCGCGCACATAGCCGAACAGGCCGGCGAGGCTATTGCCGAACACGATGAAGGTTGCGATCAGCGCCGTGGCGATGAGGGCGGCGATCATGGCGTATTCGATGGCGGTTGCCCCGCCCTCGTCGCTCAAGAAGTGCGAAATTGTGCCAGCCATGTCGTCCCTCCAGGGCCTAGAGCAGATCGCAAAGCGGCGCGATCAGCGGCTCGTCAGCCGGAGGCATAGGATAGTCGCGCAGATGCTGCGGCCGCACCCATTTGATAGCCGCATGCTCCCGCATCTGGGGCGCGCCCGTCCATTTCCGGCAGACGAAAAGTGGCATCAGAAGATGAAAGCTTTCGTAAGCGTGGGACGCAAATGTTAACGGGGCGAGACAGGCTGATTTCGTGGAGATTCCGAGTTCCTCCTCGAGTTCGCGGATCAGGGCGGCCTCCGGGCTTTCCCCTGCCTCCAGCTTGCCGCCGGGGAATTCCCACAGGCCCGCCAATTGCTTGCCCTCTGGGCGCTGGCAGATGAGCACTCGCCGGTCGGCATCGACCAAGGCACAGGCTGCGACGAGCAGGATCGGCTTTACAGTCATGCTGTGCCCGGCACGCGATAGACGTAATCGTACAGACGCTCATATCCGAGCGCGCGATAGAGCGCCTGTCCCGCGCGGTTGTCCGCCGCCACGTTTAGCGCCGCGGTGGTGGCGCCGTGCGCGCGGCCCCACTCCAGCCCCACCTTCATCATTGCCGACCCATGCCCTTTGCGCCGCTGCGCCGGATCGGTGATCACATTTCCCGTATAGAGAATGCCGCCAGTCATCGTCACCAGCGACGCAGCGACCGGCTCCCCGAAATCGGAGTAGAGCACGATGCCCCGCCCTGGAACGGTCACCGCGGCGAGCAGCGCGGTCAGCTTCGTCCGCCGATGGTCGTCGTCGCCAGTGAGCCGCTGCAGGGCATCGAGGAAAACCGGATCGAGCAGTTCGAACGTCCGCCCGGCCTCCGGCACGTCCACCACCGGCATCGGCATCGCGAACAGATGGCTGTGGTCGATCTGCGCCCAGCCCTGCCGGTCGAGTTCGGCCACCAGCAGTGGCCCGCTAAGCAGGTTCAGCCGGAAGACGGGGGTGAGGCCGCGCGTTTCGAACCAGCGCCGGGCAGCAACCACGCGCTCCGCTACGTTTGCATCATCTGCCGCATCGAAACACTGCACCGAGTTGGCGCGCTTGCTGTAGCCGTTGGCGGCGCGGCGGACCCAGTGGCCGTCCCACTCCACCTCGATCCCCGGCCAAGCCTTCAGCCCGGCTTGCTCGATCGCGAGCGGGGTAGGCAGCATGCGCTAGCTCCGGTAGCTGCCGTTGATGTCGATATAGCCGTGCGTCAGATCGCAGGTGTAGACCGTGGCGCTACCGTTGCCGAGGCCGATCCCGACGCTGAGTTCGAGATCCTCGTTCTTCATATAGGCCGACGCTGCAGCCTCGTCGTAGGACGCGGCCCGCTCCCCGTTTTCCGCGACCGTGAAATCGCCGAACGCGATCGACAACCTGTCGCGGTCTGCCGGCTCACCGGCCTTGCCCACGGCGGCAACGACGCGACCCCAGTTGGCGTCTTCGCCGGCGATGGCCGTCTTGACCAGCGGTGAATTGGCGATCGAAAGGGCGATGCGGCGCGCGCTCGTATCCGACGTCGCGCCCTCAACTCTCACCGTCACCATCTTCTTCGCCCCCTCGCCGTCGCGCACGACGTGGATGGCCAGTTCATGCAGCACATCGCCCAGCGCTTCGGCGAAAACCCTGGCGCGCGGATCGTCGGCGCTGTTGATGCCGTCGACATCGGCCTTGCCCGTCGCGAACACCAGGCACGTGTCGGAAGTCGACGTGTCGCTGTCGACCGTCACCGCATTGAAGCTGACATCGATCAGCGGCTGCAGCAGGCCCTGCAGCACCGGTGCCGCGATCGGCGCGTCCGTAAAGATGAAGCTCAGCATCGTCGCCATATCCGGCGCGATCATCCCCGAGCCTTTTGCAATGCCCGCGATTGAAACGGTGACCCCGTCGAACTCGACGCTCGCCGTTGCAACCTTTGGAAACGTATCTGTCGTCATGATCGCCTTGGCGGCATCCATCCACGGCCCGCCGTTGAGGCGGCTTGCCATGTCCCTGGTCGCCGCCGCAAACTTCTGCGGATCGAGCGGCTCGCCGATCACGCCTGTCGATGCGAGGAACACTTCCGACGCCGCAACACCGAGCGCGGCCGACACGTGCTGCGCCGAAACCTCGACCGTGTGCTTGCCCTTCATGCCGGTAAAGGCATTGGCGTTACCCGAATTGACCAGCAGCGCCCGCGCCACGCCGTGCTTGAGATTATCGCGGCACCAGTCGACCGGCGCCGACGGACATTTGCTGGTGGTGAACACCCCGGCAACAGTTGTGCCCTCGTCGAAGGCCGCGAGCAGAACGTCGGTCCGGTTCTTGTACTTGATGCCGGCTTCGGCCGTAGCAAAGCGCACGCCTGCGATCTCGGGCAGGTCCGGATAGGTTTTGGGCGCCAGCGGCGAGACGGGGTGAGCGGCCATTACGATGTCCTGGGATCGTGCTGATAGAAGAAGGGCGGAACCGCTTGGTCCCGCCCTCGAAAGCTTACTGCACCAGTTGCTGTTCCACCTGGGCCTTTAGGGCCGCATCGGGGATAGCGATCGTCGCCGCGCTCCTCAGCGCGTCGAACGCCTTCTGGTAGGCCTCGCCATAGAGTTGCTGCGCAATCTGGCCACGCAACTCGTCGAGTGTCGGCTTGGTCGCCGGCCGCCGCTCGGTCACGCGGATCACATGCCAGCCGAACTGGCTCTGCACCGGCGCAGATGTTTCGCCGTCCTTGAGCGCGAAAGCGGCATCGGCGAAGGGCTTCACGACCTGCCAGTAGGGCACGAAGCCCAGGTCGCCGCCATTCTGCTTGGCCGAGGGATCGATCGACTTGTCCTTGGCCAGGGCGGCGAAGTCGCCACCTGCATCGAGCGCCGCCTTGATCCCCTTTGCGTCATCCTCGCTCGTCACAAGAATGTGTAGCGCATGCACTTCCTCGTTCGGCGCTGAGCCGATCACGCGGTCGTACTCGGCCTGGATCGCAGCATCGTCAACCATGCTGGCGATCTTGTCCTGCACGTAGGCGCGGCTCAGCGCGCGCATGGTCAGGTAGGCGACGCGCTTCTTGAACACGTCGGAATCCGCCAAGTTGGCTTCGAGGCCAGCCTTGGACATAAGCTTGAGATTGATCATCTGCGCCAGCAGCACAGCGCGCAGCTGCTCGGGCGGCACGCCCTGAAGCTGCGCTGCAATGTCTTCCTGGACGTAGGCGAGGTCGGCTTCGGTGATCGCTTCGCCGTTAACCGTGGCAACGACCGCGTTGGGGTCGGCGGCAACCACAGGGCTGTCCTGCGCGAGCGCGAGGGGAGCCGATGCGAGGCCGAAACAGACCCCCAGAACGAGGGCGATTTTAGTGTAGATTGCCGGCCGTGCCGGTAGCTTGATGCGCGTCATAGACGGTGCTTACTCCTTGGCGCGCGCGAGCCCCCGTCCGGCGCGGCGCTGGTTTGGCCGATTTCCCTTCCGTTGACAATAGAGCCCCCCGCTCTTACATGTCCCAGCGCTTTTCAGGGACGCCAAAAGCGGCCAGTTTCGGCCACTTTCGCGCGCATCGAAGGGAACTTCCCCCGGTCTGCCGCGCGCCTCCCAAGGACAAGGATACCCCTATGGTTTTCGCCACACTCGCCAAGGCGATCTTCGGCTCCGCCAACGACCGCCAGGTGAAGCGCTTCCAGCCCAAGGTCGATGCGATCAACGCACTCGAACCGCAGATGGAAAAGCTCTCCGACGACGAGCTCCGCGCCAAGACCGCCG
>JBEBHC010000335.1:0-1766 GCA_040081185.1 Devosia sp.
AGCGGGCTCGGCGCGCAGGCGGCGCAATGCATCGCCCATTTCGCGAAAGCGGCCAAGCTCCCTGAGCGCCAGCACTTCGCCGGCAAGACATGATGCGCGAATGTCGCCGGCACCGCCATCGGACGAAGGTTTGTAGTGCGAGCCCAAGAACTCGCGGCGCTTGTTGGCGATATCGGCGGCGCGGCCGTAGCCATCGCGAAACTTCGCCAGCGCCGCTTCCGCATCACGGCCGCGCATCTGCGCGGCGCCGATGAGCGTGGCGTCGTTCATGACCTGGGTGGGCCGATAATTGGGCTTCGCGTGGTTCTTGGTCACACGCCAATTGCAGCAGGCGACGTGCGCAAAGAGACGCTCCGCCGCCTCGAAAGGCCCCTGCGCTGGCTCTCCACGTTCGTGTTCGATGTACTGATTGGCCTGATCGGGCCTTAGCCATGCGTCTGAATCATAGCCGAACGCCAGTGCGACGTAAGCGGAGGAGTTTGGAAAATATCTCTTAGCCTCGCCGATGCAGCCCACGGCGTACTTCACGTTCGTCGGGGGTAAGCCAAATTCGCGAGCCATGAGGCACAGGGTTTCGAGAAATTCGTCCCCATGCGATGTCGCGGCGAGGGACTTGGTTTCGTCTGTTTCGAAATCATCCGCTGTCATGATAAATAGCGAGCGGCCGCCCTCGATGTCGCCGCTATTGACGCGCTCAAAGATGACGCGCCGCGTTTCAGCATTAGCGGACATCAGACAAACTCCGCGCGTTGGCGCTGCCCCCGGGAGGACGCCCCGGCCGGCTCAAAAAGGACCAGTCTCGGCGTCTCCGTGGCGGAGATCCCTTGAGCCGGGTGGTTCGTGCGTCCACACGGGTAATCGATCCCAACCAAGGACCGCGGATGCTCGCGGCCATGGCCGAAGCCTATTTATTGGCCGAATGGAGGTCAAGGCGCCGGGAGTCGTCAGCACAATCGATCACTCCAGCGCGTGTGCCAGATGAGCGGAAAGAGCATTCCTGCTCTTCAACGTGGTGCCTTCCGATGCTAGTCACGCCAGACGCTGACTTGATGCCGAGCGTTGCCAACGGCCCCGCAAACCACGGCGGAGGCTCGTCGGATGCTTTGGGTAACGGCTGTCGTCGCTCTGATTGCGCTCCTGTGGGTAGCCAGCAAGCGGCAGAAGTCACAATCTCTGCCGGCCAACGACTTGGGCGCCATCGCGCAACGCCAAAGAACAAAACTTGACTTAGCGCGGACGGAAGTTAACCGCGTCGTCTCCATGGCGGAGGACTTGTACGCGGACCCCTCGCGCGCGGCGCCGCCGATTGGGATCGAAGAATTGCAGGCGCTGTTTGAGGCGGCCATGCACGGCAAGCTCCTCACCGCGATCGATACAAGCACGCGCATGGTGCATGCCGTCACATCACCGATTTGGGTGCGCGTGATTTGCAAAGATCGGCCCGCGGCACGTTCAGCGATTGTCCACGAGTGTTGGCGCCTCGGACGCGGCCAATTCGCGATCCAGCGCCGCAGCGTCGAAGATTCTGACGAAGCCATCAGGTCGTTCAACGACGACAGTCAACGTGCTTTCGACACGCTCGATGCACGCGGCGATGTCGATCACGAGAAGAAGATTGTACCGTAGAGGCCCTCGAAGGGGGTCTCATCTTCAGGAGACGACCAGCGTCGCCTTTCGATGCTGTGGACGGCTCGCCACCCCAGCCGGCGGCGTAAGCTTCCGGTTTGAGCCGGAGGAGAGCCATGAACCAGGTTGTTACGATCGGA
>JBEBHC010000336.1:0-1766 GCA_040081185.1 Devosia sp.
GGCTTTGCTCGGCTCGAGAATCGAATCGATGATGTAGTTCGTGTCCGTCGCCGACCCCAACGCAGCCAGATTAGGCCCGAGGGTCGGACCCGCGGAGCCGATCGCGTGGCATGCGGCGCAGGCCGCCGTCGGACGCCGAAAGATCTGCTCACCGCGCACGGGATCGCCCAAGCGGGCGACGTCAGCCGCGAGCGTCGTGCGATTCTCCCGAAGCAGCGCGGCGCTGAGCGAACCCGTAGCTGTGCCCAGAAAACGTGTCGCCAAAGCGGGCGGCAGCTGACCGGTGCGCCGATGACGTGCGGCGACAGCCGCGGCGACGGTGGGGTTGGGCTTGGCGTCCGCGAGCGCCCGCTCCAAGGCGGCACCGCCGCCCTCCCGCACGAGAAAGGCCGAAACCAGGGCCGCTGGATCGGCCGTGCCGGGATACTCGGCCAGCAGCATGGCGGCAAGCGTCCCGGCACCGGCGAGGTCGGCGACCGTAAGGGCGCGCACCGCCAGATAGCGGCTCTCGATGTCGCCATTTGCGGCGAGGTCGCGCAATTCCTGCACGGACTCGGGGAGATCTAGCTGCCCCACAGCCAGCGCCGCGGCGGCGCGAACGTGGCCGGGGCGCTGGCCGTCGCGGAGCAGAGCGAAGAGTCGCGGAGCCGCTGCGCGAGCTTTCCACGCCCCGAGCGTTCGCGCAGCGGCGGAGGCGATCGCCGCGTCGGAATTTGCCAATAGGTTTTGCAGCCGAGTGATTCCGGGATCAGGTGTCACGGCTCCGCCGCGCGCGACTTCGTGCAATGCGTCAAGCAACTCGATCGTCGTTTCACGCGGTTTGCCACGGCCCCGCTTCGTCAGCGCGTCCACCACGAGTTGGATTTGAGGCGCACTGCGCTCGGCGATCAGCTTGGCCTTAATTTCGGCCAGCTCGCCCGGGCCGGGACTTTCCTTGGCGAGAAAATCGGCGAGGCGCTTTTCGAACCCAACACCGGCTTCGCGCTGGGCGAACTCGCGGTGCTCTGCTTTGGCGAACTCAAGTTTTCCTGCGGCCAGCGCGGGGCGCCAATACGGTCCCAACGCCGCGACGGTCTGGGTGAGCGCGAGAGTGACCGAGGCGTCCTTGGGGAAATCCAGCGCGGCGAGCGCCGCGGCAAACGTCTCCGCTTTCGGCACAAACCCGGCCGACAGCACCGCTTCCATCCGCACGCGGGGGAACTCATCGCCGGCGGCGCGAGCAATCATCGCGACGGGATCCGAGACGTGGGCGTGCCAGTAGCGCAGCGTGCGTGCGCCGGCGGCGCGCGCATGGCCGTCCTTCGCCGTCAGCACGCGTTGAAGAATGGCTTCGTTGGGACGGTCGATGTTTTGATACGCCCACATCGCCTCGACCAGATGGTGATCGTAATGGGGATCGTTGCGATCGAGTTGGCCGACCCAGCGCCCGAGTTCGCCGGCGACGGCGTCCGGTTCGCGTCCGCTCAATTCGAGGCGCGCCTGGTGGCGAGTCCAATCCTCCGGGCTCCGGAGAAAATCCACCAAAGCCGGAATGGGCGCACCGGCGATTTGCGGGCGCGACACGAGCGACCGGCCCTTGGCCGTGATCCGCCAAATCCGCCCGCGGTTATCATCGCGCCGGGGATCGCGGAAATCGTGCTGCGCGTGATTGATGATCGGATTATACCAATCGGCGACGTAGATCGCACCGTCGGGACCGATCTTGACGTCAATGGGCCGGAAATTCGGGTGCTTCGATTTGACGAGCGGCTCGAGGACGTTGGCGC
>JBEBHC010000159.1:0-6792 GCA_040081185.1 Devosia sp.
CCGGCTCTTCGTAGATGCTCGGCTTGGGCGCCGGCGGCTGTTCGTAGCGTGACGCCATCGACAGGTCGGCATCAAGGCCGGGATGGCGATGACGGCCAGTGGGATTGGGGTCGTCGTAAGCCTCGGGTGTCAGCGGCGCATCGTCCGCCGGGCTCGACGGCATGCCGTCGGTCGCCGGCCGCATGCGCATCGGCATGTCATAGGGCGTCGTCGGCGGCAGGTCCGCGAAACGCGGCGCCGCCTCCGGCTCGACATAGTCGGTGAAATCGGGAACCGGCGGCTTGGCCATCGGCGGGATCGGCGCGGAACGTTCCGCCATTGGCGCTTCGGCGCGGGCCGTCAGTGTCACCTCGAGATTGCGCAGGCGCTCGTTCACTTCCTCGATGCCGTGGCGCATCTCGAGGAAGTCGTCGGCATCGGGCGTCGTCTCGCCGCCCATGTCGCGCAGCAGGTGGGTGATCCGCAATTCGAGCGCATCGAGCGCCGATTGCGGCAGCGGCGCCGGCGTGCGCGCCGCGATGCGGTGGGCGAGGGCGTCGAGATCGGGCCCGGACGTCGAAGTCCGCGCGGCGATCCGCTCGGCCAGGGCATCGAGGTCGGGCAGCAGCGGTTCGTTGCTGGCATAGAGCTTGGCGAGACCCGACAACTGGTCGGATGTCTGGTCCATGCGGGCCACGAGTTGGCGCACCTGCACTTCGATCTGGCCGATGCCGGGGCGCATGGCCGAGAGGTCTTTGCGCAAGGCATGCAGCAGCGTGTCGCCGGTTTCGAGATCGCCGATGCGCTGGTTGAGCGCGTCGATGAGTTCCACGAGGCTCTGCGGCGAGGTGCTGGTCTTCATCACTTCGGTGAAGCGCGACAGCTCGCCCGTGAGCTGGTCGATCGTCGTGCCCGGCACGCTCCCGCCACGCTCCAGCGTGTCGATGCGATCGTAAACGCTGCGCAGGCTCCGCTCGATGGCATGCATGCCCTCGCGCAACGCCGTGCCCTGATCCTGAAGGCTCTCACGGAGAGCCGTGTTCTGCGCCTGCACACCTTCGCGTAGCGCGTTCGTCTGGGCCGGATTGTCGACGCGGTTGGCGAACTGGACCTGCAGATCGGCCAGGCGGCCGACCGCGGTGGACATGTCGTCGAGCCGCCGGGTGAGGCCGGTCATGTCCGCCTCGCGGCCGCTCACATCCGCTTCGCGAGTCTGTGCCACGATCTTGCCGAGCGCCGCGATCTGTCCCTCGAGGCGCTTGACCTGTCCGGTTTCGCCGACTGCGCCCGCCAGCAATTCCACCACATGCGAAAGCTGCGCCACCTGATCGGCGATGGCCTTCACGTCGCCGTTGGCGCCGAGGCCCTGCTTCAGCCCGGACTCGATGCGCTCCAGCCGTGCGGTCATGCTACCCATTGCGCCCACGAAGTCGTCGAGGCGCGCAACGTCGACCCGCTGTTGCGGCGCTGCCGGCCGCGACCGGATCTGGTCGATTGCCGACTGCAACGTATCGCGAGGATTGGGCGAAGTCTGGAGGGAGGGCATTGGCTCGTCCCGATGATCGGAGAAGCGGTCGACGGCGCGCTGCACGGAACGGAGCGCCTCGCGATGGCGGCCGGCGGGTTCCGCGACCTGTTCCATCTGCATGCGAAGGTCGCGCATCCGCTCGTTGGCGTCGTATTGTTGTGGCGGCGAATTGCGCGCGACCTGGCTTTCGACCTGGTCGAGCAGCGCGACGAGTTCGCCGCGCAGGCTCTGCCAATCCTGATTGCCGGTGGCCCGGTCACCGGGCAGGGACTGCGGGTTAGCGCGGGCCATGGACTTTCCCAAGCCTGAATTCGTCTCGGCACGGGAAGCGCCAAGCATCCCGGGCACCGTGCCTAAAACATGGTAAAGAAGCGGTTAAGTCCTGCTGCAATTTGCAAATTCTCCCCAACGCCGCCTCGGGGCAGGGGCGACCTAAGGCGCATGTCGAACAGGCGCGGTGACTGATACAGAAAGAGTGACACTATCGGGACCTGTCTGCCGTGAGCCGCCGTTTCATCATCGTCGACGACCATCCGCTGTTTCGAGCTGCGCTCGCCCAGACCCTGTCGGGTGGCGAGGCCGCCGCCGCGGTGGAAGAGGCCGGCAGCCTTGCCGACCTCACCGTCGCCCTCGAACGAGACCGCGACTGCGACCTCGTGCTGCTCGATCTGAACATGCCCGGTGCCCGAGGCTTCTCAGGCTTGCTGCTGCTCCGCGCGCAATACCCGGAAATCCCGGTGCTCATTGTTTCGGCGGTTGAGGAACCGTCGGTGATCCGCCGCTGCCTGGCGCTCGGCGCCGCGGGCTACCTCACCAAGTCCGTCGGTCCGGCCGGCATCCGCAGCGCCATCGAGACGGTGCTGCGCGGCGACATCGCGGCACCCGACGGTATCGGCCCGGTCGGTTCGGACGAGCAGTCTGGGTTGCTGCGCCGGCTTGCGACGCTCACCCCGCAGCAGATCCGCGTCTTGATGATGCTGAGCGATGGGCTTATGAACAAACAGATCGCCTACGAGCTCACTATCTCGGAAGCGACGGTGAAGGCGCACGTCTCCTCCATCCTGCAAAAGCTCGACGTCGACAGCCGCACCCAGGCGGTCATCGCCGCTTCACGGATCGAGCACGGACAGTTCGAGGGGCTGCTGTCGGGCGAGGCCTGATGGTTAGCGAGTGGTTTGCGGCGCGCGTTGCGCCGCCAACCCGCTGATCGCAGCGCGCAGGGCCGCCGGCTTCACCGGCTTGGTGACAATGGTAATCCCGCGCTCGTCGGCCAGCCGCCGCACCGCCGCGCTCCGGTCGGCAGTGACCAACGCCGCCGGCAAATGGCCGCCGACATTCTGGCGCAGCCACTCGATCGCATCGAGCCCAGATGTCTGGTCGAGGTGATAGTCCATCAGCACGAGGTCGGGCAGCCAGCCGGTCAGCACGCCCTCCTTGTCTATATCCTTCAGCGAGCGCGCGACGCGCACATCGCAGCCCCAGCCGCCGAGCAGCCCGCTCATGGCATCGAGAATCGGCCTCTCGTTGTCGACGCACAGCACACGCAGTCCTGCAATATTGGCGACGCTCTCGACGCCGTCGCCCGCCGCGCCAGGCACACGCGCCTTGCCTGGGGGCAGATAGAGTGAGAAGCGCGAGCCGATACCTTCGCGGCTCTCTACTTCCAGCGTCAGTCCCATCGCCGCGACGAGCCGCTCGACGATCGAAAGACCGAGTCCGAGACCCTGCGCCATCCGCGCGCCCTGTTCGAGACGCGAGAACTCGGCGAACAACAGGCTCTGTTGCTCGCGGTTGAAGCCGATGCCGGTGTCGATCACGTCGAGCCGGATGCGCGCTCCCCGCCGCCGACACCCCACCAGCACGCGTCCACCCGGGTGGGTGTACTTGATGGCGTTGGAGACGAGGTTCTGGAGAATGCGACCGGCGAGGGGGCGATCGGCGAACGCCGTCAGCGAGGTTCGCGCCAGGGTGAGGCGCACGTTCTTTTCGCGCGCCAGAGGTGCGAACTCGACTTCGATCTTACGCAGCAGATCGCTCACCGCGACTCCCGCCGGTTGTGGTTTGAGGGCGCCGGAGTCGATCCGGGAGATATCCAGGAGCGCCGACATGATTTCTTCCACAGCATTTAACGAGGCCTCGATCGCCTGCGCGAGCTCGCTCGTCGCGCTCCCCGAAGTGCGCTCGATGAGGGTCGCGGTGTAGAGCCGAGCCGCGTTCAGCGGCTGCAAAAGATCGTGGCTCGCGGCAGCGAGAAAGCGCGTCTTGTCCCGGTTGGCGGTGTCGGCTTTCTTGCGTGCGCGTTCGAGTTCCGCATTGACCCTGAGAAGCGTGGCGGTGCGCTCTTCGACACGCCCCTCCAGGGTCTGGTTGGACTGCTCAAGCGCCGCCTCCGCGCCGACCCGGGCCGACACATCCGTGAAGCTTATGACCACCCCTTCGTCGGGCAGGCGAGCCGACACGAATTCAAGTGTTTGTCCTTGTTTTCCAAGGCGTTGCGAAACCGAGCCGGCAGCCTTGGTGAGCATCTCTACGCGGCTGGCAGCCAGTGCTATCGGGTCGCCCGGACCCAGGTCCCCACGCCGCGCAATGAACAGCGCAATCTCATAGAGGGCGGTTCCAATTTCGACCATGCGCGGCGGCAGATCGAGCAGCTCGGCATAGCGGATATTGGCCACCACGAGACGCAGGTCGGCATCGAAAACGGCTAACCCCTGGGGTACGAAATCGGTCGCTCGGCGCAACCGGCTGTCGCTGTCGGAGGAGGTGTCGGCCATCGGATCGGGCGTCCGTTCTAGAGTGCTGCTGGGAGCCAACTGCGCTCTCGTTCTGGAACGACTATCGGCTCGGCAACGTTCGGCGACAAGCGCGCACAAAGTCGGACCATTGCAATTGCAAGCGTTCTGATCGATCTTTCCCCCGCTGCGAGTCTAGTGCAGTGCGATACGCCGGGAGGGTCGGCGACGCAGACGGTAGAACAGCAGAGGGGGCCATCGTGCTCAAAGAGTTCCGCGACTTCGCCCTTCGGGGCAATGTAGTCGATCTCGCCATAGGCGTCATCATTGGTGCTGCATTCGGTGCCATCGTTTCTTCCCTCGTCGATGATGTCTTCATGCCGTTGATCGGTCTCATCCTGGGTCGCATCGACTTCTCGAACCTGTTCTTCGTATTGAGCAACCCGAACAACGTTGCAGTGGCCTCGTTAGCGGCGGCAAAGGATGCCGGCGTTGCGGTCCTCGCGTACGGTTTGTTCATCAATGCCGTTGTAAAGTTCACCATTGTTGCCTTCGTGTTGTTTCTCGTCGTCAGAGGCATCAATAGCGTGAGGAAGAAAGAAGCGGCTGCACCAGCTGCCGCCCCTCCAGCTCCAACAAAGGAAGAACTTCTCTTGACCGAAATCCGTGACGCCCTCCGTGGCAAAACCACCTCGATGCCGATGGCCGCTGCGAAGGCCCCGTCGGTTTCCGCAAAGCCGGCTCTCGCTTCCAAGGCGCCTGTGAAGAAGGCCGCTGCGAAGAAGGCAGCGAAGAAGGCCCCGGCCAAGAAGGCCGCGAAGAAGGCCGCCGCCAAGAAGGCCCCGGCTAAGAAGGCCGCCGCCAAGAAGGCCCCGGCCAAGAAAGCCGCCGCCAAGAAAGCCCCGGCCAAGAAAGCCGCCAAGAAAGCCGCAAAGAAGTAATCTGGCAGTCGGCCGATCTGGCCGTCGCTAATTGCTGATCCATAGGACCAGCGTCCGGAAGGGCGCTGGTCCTATGCTTTTCTAGGACAACTGTCCCTTGACGTTTCCTATTGATAGGAATATCAACCCAATGCATGGGTAATCACTCATACGCAGTACCGCTGACGGAACGCGAGTTCCCTTATCGCAAACTGCGGATGCGATTGATTTGAACCCTGCGGCATTGGGGGCGAGCCACAGGCAGCGTTCCGCGCATTAGGCGGGCGCGCTCTCCTTCCCTGTCGGGCACCAACCAGGCGGCGGCTTTGCCGGCGCCGGTGGCTTGGTGATTGGAGGAGCAAGGCATGCCGGACGATGTGTACATCCCGCCCTATCTCAATCGCGACCGCCTCGTGCACATTGCCGACAGCGACCTGCACATTTGCGAGCAGCTGAGCGTCCTGTTCCGTCTCGAAGGCTTCCAGACGGTGTTCTCGGCCGACGCTGCGACCCTGTCCGCCGCGCTTGAGCGCCGTCGCCCCGATGTCGTGGTCGCCAACATGAAGCTTGGCGGCGAAAGCACGCTGGCACTGTTGCTCCGCGTCAAGGCAATGCGCAGCGGAACCACCATCTTCATGCTGATCGATGAGGAAGACGTCACCGCGGCGGTGGAAGCGATGAAGGCGGGCGCCGCCGATGTGCTGACCAAGCCCATCGACGGCGAGCACTTGCTCGCCGGCGTGCGCGATGCGCTCAGCCGCGACGTGCAGATCAATCCGCCGCGCCGTGGCCGCCGGTCGGTTGAAGTCCGCGGCTTCTCCCAACTGACCCCGCGCGAGCGCGAGGTGCTGCAACTGATCACCAACGGGCAGTCCAACAAGGAAGCCGGCCGCGAACTCGGCATCTCGCCGCGCACCATTGAAGTGCACCGGGCCCGCGTCATGGAAAAGCTCGGCGCCCGCAACACCGCCGACCTGATGCGGATCGTGCTGGCCGGCTAGCCCCGGAACGTCGGCGCGCGCGGGTGAACGTGCTCGCGGTAAGTCTCCGAAGACTTCCACCCGGGCTCGACGAAGTCCTGTCCCGCTATGGGGACGTATGGCGACGGCTCGACCAGCGCGAGCTTGGGAATGTAGCGCGGGCAGTTCGGGAAGATCGCGCGGGCCTTCACTCTGACGATCATCTGCGCGCCGACCGTCTCGCCGAGCAGCGGATCGTCGCGTGAGATGCTCGCCTCACCGCTGACGCGCAAGCGCCGCGGGGCGCCGTGCATGGCGATGAACAGCAGCCCGACTTTCGGATGCACGGTAAGGTTGCCGAGGCTCTTGAACATCCCGTTGCCGTCATAGTCGGGAAAGGCCAGCTCGTCGGGACCGGTGACGCGCACGAAGCCGGGCGGTCCGCCCTTGAACGAAACGTCAGGCTGGCCGGACGGATCGGACGTGGCGAGGAAGAAGTAGATCGAGCTTTCGATGAAGCTGCGGTCGCTGTCGGCGAATGCGGTGCGCGAGAGTTCTTCCAGCCGGTCCGCAATCCGTCGGCTGTGAAACGCGTCCTGCAAGGAACGGTTACCATCGTGAAAGAGCAGGGATTCTGACATCGTCACCTCCCACAGGAAGGCGCGATCCTACAC
>JBEBHC010000160.1:0-6766 GCA_040081185.1 Devosia sp.
GATCAGCATCGTCCGTGCGTTCATCGTGCTGCCGATGCGCTTCCAGGAGAACATCACGACCGCTTCTCCCAGTGCACTTACCGCGATCAGCGGCCCGATCCAGCCCTCGCCGATCCCATCGATCTTCCACACCAGCGCACCCATCGCGCCGAGGAAGAAATGCGTCGACTGGATCAAGGCGAAAGCGATGCAAGGCAGCAGGAACCACGGCTTCATCAGGGACACGAGCGTGACGCCGCTCGGCACCCGCTTGTCGACAGCCTCGGCCAATGGCGCACGAAACCTTGGCAGGGGCAGCGAAAGCGCGACGCGCAGCAGCCCCCAGGCCACGAGCACCGGCACGAAGATCCATGCACCGAGCCAACCGATCAGGATGCCGGTGAGCCCGGTTGAAACCATGTAGCCCACGGTTCCCCAGGCCCGCACGAAGCCGAAATCGGTGCCCCGCCGCTCGGTGAGCCGCAGCGTCGCCGCGTCGATCACCGGCACCAGTGCCGATACCGGGTAGATAACGAGTGCGATGATGGCGAGCAGTCCCCAGAATCCGTCAACGAACAGCAGGGCGATCGGCGCCACCGCTGCGATCAGCGAGAGGATGACGATGGTCGACTTCCAGTCGCTCGCCCGGTCCGCAATGCGCCCGATTACGATCCCGAGAAGCAAGTTGAGCAGCACCGGCACCGCATTGATGATGCCGATCTCCCCAGAGGAGATGCCTTTGCCGCTGAGCCAGATCGCGAGATAGGCGGAGGCAACACCGGTCGTGCCGAAAACCGTGAAATGAAACAATGAGGCGCGCAGTTCGGGCGAAAGCCCCTGCGCGCGGTCTTCGGAATTCATCCGGGGTGCTCCGGGCAGGAATCTGCCCCGGCGCGCAAAATGCTTGGCCGCACGGCCAATATCAAGCCGCTGGGGGCCCGAAACCGGTCACGTTGCCGGTGGGCGCACTGGGATCCGGCTTGGCTTTGCCCCGCCGCAACAGCCCACCGCGCTTGGCCTTCGGTGGCACCGGGGGCTGGGCGTTCCAGCGGATCAATTCGAATGCTCCCTCACCAGTCTCACCGATCGCCGTGCAACTCTCCACCCAGTCGCCGGTGTTGATGTAGTGGATGCCCATACGCTCGTGCATGTCGGCGAAATGGATATGCCCGCAGATTACGCCGTCGACGCCCGTCTCGCGGGCCTCGAGCGTCAGTGCCTCCTCGAACCGGCCGATCACCGAGACGGCGTTCTTGACCTTGTTCTTGGCCCAGGCGCTCAGCGACCAATAGGGCCGGTGCAGCCGGCGGCGCACCCAGTTGATGAAGATGTTGGTGCGCAATGCCATGCGGTAGGCCCAGTCGCCCACATGGGCGAGCCACTTGGCATTGGCGACCACGATGTCGAACTGGTCGCCATGCATGACGAGATAGGTCTTGCCGGTCGCCGTGGTGTGCACGGTACGGTCAACGAACTCGACCTCGCCGAAATAGGTCCCCAGATAGTCGCGCAGGAATTCATCATGGTTGCCCGGCAGGACCACGATGCGCGTCCCGCGTGCAGCCTTGTCGATCAGCGCTTCGACGAACTCGTTGTACACCGGAGGCCAGTACCAGCTCTTGGCAAGCCGCCAGCCATCGACGATGTCACCGATCAGATAAATGGCTTCGGCATCATGATAGCGGAGAAAATCCACGAGCTGGCCGATCCGCGTCGGGCGCATACCGAGATGCACGTCGGACAGGAACAACGCGCGCAGCCGCCGCACCGGCTTGATATCGTCCGCGTCCGCCATTGGTCCTTCCGCAGCAAGGGAACGGGACATTACCGGCTTTGCCCGGCAGAAGAAACAGCACCGCCCAAGCTAAGTCTGATCTGCCGCTAAGTCGCTGCCACCTCTATGATTTGCGGCGTCGGCCGATGTGCACCTGGCCGGTTGCGACAAGGTGCCCGAGCTATTGGAAGCGGTCTGCCGACTCGCCTCCCTCGGCCGATCAACCTTCTAGCCGCCGATCCGCGACTTCAGGGCGACGATGCGGGCATAGCTCTCCTCGATCCGCGCCTTGAACGCGGGGTGAGCCTCGGCCTCGGTCACCAGAATGGCGCGGATCTCGTCGGCGATCCCGGGGCGCGGCCGCGCGGTGTTGGAGAACAGCAGCACGTCCACCCCCGCCTTCACAGCCCGAACGATGCGATCACGCAACTCGAAATGGTCGCGGACTGCCGCCATCTCCATGTCGTCGGTGATGACAACGCCTGTGAACCCGAGGTCCTTGCGCAGCACGCCATCGATCCATTGCGGCGAAAGGCTGGCGGGGACCTTCGCGCTGTCATTGCCAGCGTAGTCGGAATGGAACAGGTGGCCGACCATCACCATGTCCGCGTAACCTTCCGAGAACAGCGTCCGGTAGGGGTCGAGTTCGCTGGGCTTCCAGGTGTTGGTGATGTCCACGAACCCTTCGTGGCTGTCCGCCGTGCTCGACCCATGACCGGGGAAGTGCTTGAGCGAGGTCAGCAGTCCCGCCGCGTGATGGGCCGCGATGAAGGCCTCATCGTACTCGGCGACTGTCTTGGCATCCTTCGAGAACGCGCGGCCGAACTTGGCGATGATCTGGTTCTTGGGGTTTGTGTTGACGTCGGCCACCGGACCGAAATTCACGGTGAAGCCTAACGCCGCGATGGACTTGGCCATCCCTTCGTAGAGTGCCTCGGCCTCGGCTGGCGTGTCCTTCTGCGCCACCGTGGCGGCGTTCGGCACTTCCGCAAACCCGACATCGGACGTGAGCCGTTCCACTGCCCCACCCTCCTGGTCGAGCGTGATGAACGGCGGGAGGTCGGGCGAGGCTGCGCGAAACGCCGCATTCATCGTCTTCACCGCCTTCAGCGATTTGACGTTCGGTTTCAGGTACATGACGCCGCCGAGGGATCCGGACGCGATCTCGGCCGTGACGGCTTTCACCGATTTGTCCGCAACGTCGTCGCCGGCAAAGCCGACGACAATCATCTGCCCAGCCATCTGGTCGAGGCTTTGCGCTCCCGCAGGCGCTGCGAAAGCGAGCGCCAGCATGGCAAGCGTAGAAACACGGATCAAAGTTCACCTCGGCCGCCGGAATCGGCGCTGAACTTGTCGCTGGTTTGCGGCGAAATCACAAACGGCGGCGCGATTGTGGTTCGCGGGACGAGCCGCTATACACCCCGTCCCCCAAACCATGAGTGACGGCCATGCCAGTGTCACCGCGCCATTGCGGCCTCGATTTCGGCACGTCCAACACCACCCTTGGAATTGCCCCTGAACTGGGTCAGGCCGCTCTCGTGGCCCTGGAAGGCGATCGTGTCACGATCCCGAGCACGATCTTTTTCGACTTCGAAACCGACCGGACCCTCTTCGGTCGCGCGGCGATCGCCGAGTACATTTCCGGCACCGATGGCCGCATGATGCGTGCGCTGAAATCGATCCTCGGCAGTTCCCTCAGCGACGAAGCAGTGCGCATCAAGCGGCGCGTCGTACCCTTCGTCGATATCATCGGCACTTTCGTCGCCGAACTGAAGGTTCGCGCCGAGGCGCAACGCGACCACAAGCTCGACCAGGTCGTCGTCGGCCGGCCGGTGCACTATGTCGACGGCGACCCGCTGGCCGACCGCGAGGCCGAAACGCGGATGCGCAAGATTGTACGGTCGCAGGGCTTTCGTGACGTCGAGTTCCAGTTCGAGCCGATCGCCGCCGCGCTCGACTACGAGCAGCGGGTCACACGCGAAGAGATCGGGCTGATCGTCGATCTCGGCGGCGGCACATCGGATTTTTCCATCGTTCGCGTCTCGCCTGAACGCGCACGTGCCACGGATCGGCACGAAGACATTCTCGCGACGGCGGGCGTCCATATCGGCGGCACGGATTTCGACCGGCTGCTGTCTCTCAAGAAGGTCATGCCCACGCTCGGCTATCAGACGCCGACGCTGGACGGGAAGCGCCCCCTGCCCTCGGCTCCCTTCGTCGACCTGGCCACCTGGCACCGTATCAACCGGCTCTACACCCCCGAGACGCTGCGCGAATTGAAGCACACAGAGCGCGAAGCGCGCGACCCCGAACGTATCGAGCGCATGATTTCCATTGTGCAGCACCGAGAGGGTCATCGCCTGGCGGGCGATGTCGAGACCGCAAAGATCGCACTCACCGCGGAAGCCGCGACGACCATGCACTTCGACGGCGAAGAGGTGGCGCTCGATACGGACCTCACCGCCGGCGACCTTACGGAGGTCATCGCGGAATCCATCGCGCGCATCGCCGACACGATCGGTCTGGCGCTTGCTACCGCACAGCTGCCTGCCGACCGGATCGAAACCGTGATCCTTACCGGCGGATCGACGCAGATCCCCGCCATCATGGCCGAGCTGCGCCGGCTCTTTCCGGATGCACGCTTTGTCGCGACCGACGCCTTCGGCAGCGTGGGGCTCGGCCTTGCGCTCGAAGCAAAACGACGCTTCGGCTAAGCGCTCTCGCGCAGCGCCGGGGCCAGCAGCGCGGCAAACTCCTCGGGTGTTCGCGGACGGCTGAAATGATAGCCCTGCCCCACTTTGCAGCCGAGCATCTTCATCATCCAGGCCTGGTCTGCGTTCTCGACACCCTCGACGACGATATCCTTCTCGAGCGTATCCGCGAGTGTCATGATGGCCTGGACGATGGCGACGGCCTCCCGGTCGGCAGGTAGCCGCTTCACGAAGCTCTGGTCGATCTTGATCTTGTCGATCGGCAACCGGCCGAGATAGCCGAGCGACGAATACCCCGTGCCGAAATCGTCGAGTGCCACCTTTACGCCCATCGCGCGCAGGGAATCGAGTTGTGCGCCCGAGCGATTGCCTTGATCGACGAACACACCCTCGGTGATTTCGACGGTCAAACGCTCGGGCGACAAGCCGGTGCGGCGCGCAGTTGCGATATCGGCATGAACGTCACTCAGTTCGAAATGCACGGGTGAGACATTGACGGAAAGCGTCACGTCGCGCGGCCAGGTCGTCGCCTCGCGACAGGCGGTCTCAAACATCCAGCGGCTGATGTCGAGGATCAGGCCCGTCTCCTCGGCAGCGGGAACGAACGTGCCCGGGGAGATTGCCCCCAGTTCGGGATGGTTCCAGCGCAGGAGCGCCTCGGCGCCGATGGCCCTGCCGGTCGCGAGATCGACTTGCGGCTGATAGGCGACGGCGAATTCACCGCGCTCCAGCGCAACGTGCAAGGCCGTGTCCAGCCGCTGCGCTTCACGCAACCGCTCATCCATCGCCGATGCGAAAATGATGACGGCATTGTCGCCGGCCTCCTTGGCAGCGGACAAGGCCATGTCGGCGTGGCTGAGGATCGTCTCGGGATCGAACCCGGAAATCTCGGTGGTCGTCGCGCCGGCGCTGGCCGCGATGATCGCCTGGTGCCCGTCGAGCTCATAGGGAAACGATAGCCAGCGGGTCACTGTCGACGCATAACCTTTGAGCCGTTCGGGCTCCGTCTCCGGCACCAGCATGACGAAGCTGTCGCCACCCACGCGCGCAATCGCATCCGGCCCCATACTCTTGATGCGGCTGACGACCTGACGCAACAGCGCATCGCCGAGAGTATGGCCGAGCGTGTCGTTGATGAAGCGGAAGCGGCGCAGGTCGAGCGCAACGATGCCGATACCTTTCGCTCGGCCGCCATCGGTTTCGAGCGCCGAGTTGATCGTCTCCACCAGTCGGTTGCGGCTCAGTGCACCCGTCAATGGATCGTGCCGGCCGAGATAGCGCAGACGCTCTTCGTCGCGCCGCTTCTCGGTAACGTCGCGAAAGGTCAGACATGCGGCAAGCTTGCGGTCGTGCCCTTCGCCAACCTCCGAAGGGGTCGCAACATACTCGAGGACGCGCCCGCCCTGTCCTTCGCCGAGGATAATCTCGCCCGTGTGGAGCTGACCAAACGTCTGTTCCAGCGGCTTTTGCAGCGCCGCGAGCAGCTCTTGCGGCAGGACGTCCGGCGCGAGGGCGTGCAGCAGTTTCTTGCCCAGCATCGATTCCGCCGAAGCACTCGCTGCGATGATCCGCTGATCCTGGTTGACCACGACGACGCCGTCGAAATTGTCGGCGATCACGCGATCGAGCACTCGCTGTGTTTCGTCCCGTTCGCGCGCCGCGCGCCTGTGCAATTCGCCGCGCCGCATGACCTGGTGCACGAGTGTGCGGACCGCCACCAGCGCACCGATGACGTGAATGATTGCGGTATTGAGGAGCAAGGCATCCTGTACCTGCAGGAAAAGCGCCAGTGCTTCCACGCCGGCACTGGTCCCGAAAACCGCTGCGGCAATGCCGGCGAGCGGCAGGCGCTTCGCCAGCAGCAGCACCAGTCCACCAGCCAGGGCAGCCAGCCACAGGGTGGGGTCGAGGGGCACGGGATGCAGCGCACGGCCTTGCTTGAGCGTGTCCGCCGCAAGTACCTGAAGCAGCGCGCCGGCGATGATCCCGTGCCGTGGAATGACGAAGAAATCACGTAGCTCGAGTGCCGAGGCACCGATGATCGCCTGCCGCCCCGAGATGAGCGCCGGATCGACCTTGCCGTTTAGAAGATCGATCGCGGATACGCGCGGGATCGTATTGGGGTCGATCGAGAAATCGATCGCAAACCCTGTCCCCGCACCACCTTTGGTGCCGGCCAGCATTGCAGCGGCCGACGGCAATGCCTCGCCGCCGACTGTGAGTGCATAAGGCGCCGTGCGCACCATGCCGCCCGCATCGAGGAAGACATTGACGGCCACCGGATCGGCGAACTGGCGAAAGC
>JBEBHC010000337.1:0-1729 GCA_040081185.1 Devosia sp.
CAAAGGCCGGCACGACCCCTGCGTCGGCATCCGCGCCGTGCCGGTCGGCGAAGCCATGCTGGCCATCGTGCTGGCCGACCACTTCCTGCGGCATAGGGGACAGGTGGGGTAGACTCTCGACGTCCTCGCCCCGCTTCGCGGGGAGAGGAAGGGGACCCAAAGCAAAGCTTTGGGGGAGGAGAGGGGTGTCTGCAGCAATATTGACATCTATCCGGGTGCAACTTCCTTGCTGAACCACCCCTCTCCTATCCCACCGCTTCGCGGCGGGCCCCGTTCCTCCCCCCGCTATGCGGGTGGGAGGACGTGCTGCGGCTTCCTTGCCGCCACCAGGAATTCCTTGTTGCCGTCACCGCCTTCGACGGGAGATGGGACCACGCCCTCAACCGGCCATCCTTGCTCCGCCAGGAAGCCCGCTATATCGCGGCAGACACGGTCATGTTCGGCTGTAACGGTGACGATGCCGCTCTTGCCGAGGGCCTCACGTCCCACTTCAAATTGCGGCTTGATCAGGGCCACGAGCTGCGCGCCGGGTTCGCCGAGGGCCAGGGCGCTAGGCAGCGCCAACTTTAGTGAGATGAAGCTTACATCGCAGACAATCAGATCGATGGGGCCTGCAAGATGCGCCGCATCGAGGTTGCGGGCATTGAGGCCTTCAATGTGCGTAACGCGGGAGTCACTTGCGAGTTGCGCGACCATTTGACCGTGGCCGACATCGATGGCGGTGACGTGGGCGGCGCCCGCCTCCAACAGCACCTGGGTGAATCCGCCTGTTGACGCACCAATGTCGAGAGCGCGGCGGCCTCTCACGTCAATCCCGAATGCCAGCAGCGCGTGTTTGAGTTTCAATGCGCCCCGTGACACATAAGCACGAGCCGCATCGCGCAAGGTGATTGCCGCTTGATCCCCAACACGTTGGGCGGGCTTCACGGCGGGTGTGCCATCGACGATTACGGCGCCGCGCAATATGGCATCGCGGGCGCGCGAGCGCGAGGCATAGAGCCCGCGGCGCACCAGTTCGTCGTCAAGCCTTCGCCTGGTCACTCCACATCAAGCGGTGTTGTGCCGCCCGGCGTGCCGTCGGGTTTCAGGGTGATCTTCTCGATCCGCGCTTCGGCGTCCTTCAGCAGTTTTTCACAGTGCTTCTTTAAGGCTTCGCCGCGCTCGTAAATGGCAATCGACTGTTCGAGATCGACCTTGCCGGATTCGAGCTTGTTGACGATCTCCTCAAGCTGGGCGAGCGCCTTCTCGAAGGGCAGGCTGGCGATATCGTCGTTGCCGGTGGCCATCACATTTCTTCCTCTTCCTCGTCGTCCTCGTCCGCTTCACCGGCATTGCCACGCATCAGCGCCTGCACATGGATGCCGACGGACGAGGCCAGTCCCTGCAGGTCATAGCCGCCTTCGAGCACCGAAACAACGCGGCCATTGCAGTGGATTTCAGCGGCTTCCATCAGTTGCAGGGTGATCCAGGCAAAGTCCTCCTCGGTCAGTTGCAGGCTGCCGAGGGGATCGCGGTGGTGGGCATCGAAGCCCGCCGAGATGATGACCAGTTCGGGGGCGAAGGCGTCAAGGGCCGGGAGAATCAGCGTCGACATGGCCTCGCGGAATTCAGCGCTGCCGTCGCCGGCCCTGAGCGGCGCATTGAAGATATTGCCTGCACCGGTTTCCTGGCGCGATCCGGTGCCGGGATAAAGCGGCATTTGGTGGGTGGAGCCATAAAACAGATCGGG
>JBEBHC010000161.1:0-6701 GCA_040081185.1 Devosia sp.
AAACCGGTGAGGAAATGGAATTCGAGGCCCCGCTGCCGCCCGATCTTGAGCAGTTGCAGGCCGCGCTTGAAGAGTTCGACAAGGCCATAGCGCGCTGACCCCGGGGCTCGACGAAACCTTAGAGGCCGCCGGGCGTTACTTCATCGTAAAATGACGATTGAAGGTCTTCTCAAGGTGAGAAATCGGCCTATATACGTCCCATCTCCCCTGCTGCGCCGTCACGGGTAGCGGGGGCTCGGGCCCGCCGAATGGGGGCTCAGAAAAGGGGGTTACACGTGGCCCAGACCAATCTTCCAGTCCTCTCCGCCGAGGGGGGACTCTCCCGGTATCTTCAGGAAATCCGCAAGTTTCCGATGCTGGAGCCGGATGAAGAATTCATGCTCGCCAAGCGCTACAAGGAACATGAGGATCCGCGCGCGGCACAAAAGCTCATCACCTCGCACCTGCGGCTCGTGGCCAAGATCGCCATGGGCTATCGCGGCTATGGCCTGCCCATCTCGGAAGTCATTTCCGAGGGCAATGTCGGCCTGATGCACGCGGTCAAGCGCTTCGAGCCCGACAAGGGTTTCCGCCTCGCGACTTACGCGATGTGGTGGATCCGCGCTGCCATCCAGGAATACGTCCTGCGCTCGTGGTCGCTGGTCAAGATCGGCACCACCGCGGCGCAGAAGCGTCTGTTCTTCAACCTGCGCAAGGTGAAGGGGCAGATCGCCGCGCTCGATGACGGCAACCTGCATCCCGATCAGGTCAAGCAGATCGCGACCACGCTGCACGTCACCGAAGCGGATGTCGTGTCGATGAACCAGCGCCTCACCGGCGACGCCTCCCTCAACGCGCCGATGCGCGCCGACGAAGGCGCGTCGGAGTGGCAGGATTGGCTCGTCGATGACACACCGGACCAGGAGACCGTGCTCGGCAACTCGGAAGAGTACAATGAGCGCATGACCTTTCTGAGTGGTGCCATGGGCGAACTCAACGAGCGCGAGAAGGCAATCTTCCAGGCCCGTCGCCTGAAGGACGAACCCTCCACGCTCGAAGAACTCGCGCAGCAGTACAATGTGAGCCGCGAGCGCATCCGCCAGATCGAAGTCCGTGCCTTCGAGAAGGTGCAGGAAGCCGTGACGCACGCCGCCAAGGAGAAGGCCCGCGGGCACGCTGAAGAGCGTGCCTAGGCTTTCGCTGCGTCGCGCTCCATGAGCGCGGCGATCACACCGAACAGGTGCCGCCGGTCCAGCACGACCAGATAGGTCGGCGGATAGCCGCGCGGATCGGGCTCCATCCAGAACGGACCGGTCGTCGCCTCGTTCGACGTGCCGGTTCGCTCTCCGGGCGCCAGCTTCAGATTGTCGAGCGGATAGCGCAGCCCGCTCGATGCGCGGAAGCGGATCGGCACCAGCGGATGCACCGATACACGCTCCTTGGGCTCGACCTCGTAATCGAAGCGCCCCGATAGCGCGATTGCGATGTCGTAGTCGTCGACGAGAATGATCGGACGGTTCACCGCTTGCCGCGCCACCGCATCGATGGCTGCCAGCGTGTGATCGAAACGCTTGCCCGTCATGCCGAGCGCCACGGTCACCGGCGCGCGCGTCGAATAGAGCGATTTCTCGAAATCGGTCGTGTCCTGCTCGGCGATGGTCACCATCTTGGTGCGCCCGAGCCAGCCCATCGGGTTCTTGAGCGAATCGAGATCGCCGATGATCGCGTCCGGCTTCAGGCCCGCATCGGCGATGACGTCTGCGCCGCCATCGGCGCCCACCAGGTTCGCACCCGCCAGATAGAGCTCGCGCAACAGCTCGATATCCACCGTCCCGCCGCCGACGATGACCAGCAGGTTGGTGAAGGTGATGATTTCGGCTGGAGCCACGCGCTCTTGCACGGCAGGGGTACTCTGTCTTATCTGTCGGTTGTCTCGCTGGGGTGCTCCGGAAACGGAGCTGAGAAAAACCCATTGAACCTGAACCAGGTCATGCTGGCGGAGGAAGTTCGAGATGGCAAGGGCGGCACCACCGCTCCCACCATTGTACTTTTTCACCACATGGCCGCATCGAGAAGGACCGGCCATGTTCCGAGTCATCGCCTTCGCGCTTGCGGCCCTGCTTGCTGCTCCGGCAGCAGCGCAGGCGCAACAGACGCTCACCATCTACACCTACGATGCCTTTGCCGCCGAATGGGGCCCCGGCCCACAGCTCAAGGCCGCGTTCGAGAAGACCTGTGCCTGCACGCTGAACTTCGTCGCTACCGATAGCTCCATCGGCGCACTGCGCCGCGTGCAGCTGGAAGGCGCAACGACGAGCGCCGACATCGTGCTCGGCCTCGATACCGCCATTGCCGGCGAAGCGCGAGCCACCGGCCTCTTCGCGCCGCATGAACTGCGCTTCAACCGCATGACGCTGCCCTGGACCGACCTCGATTTCTCACCGGTGGACTACGGCTACTTCGCCTTCGTGTACGACAAGCGGAAAGTCGCAACCCCACCGACCAGCTTCGAAGCACTCATCGGCCTGCCCGAGAGCTTCAAGATCGTGCTGGAAGATCCGCGCTCGGACACACCCGGCCTCGGCCTCGTGCTGTGGATCAAGGCCGCCTACGGCGATCGCGCTGCAGACATCTGGCGCGGACTGAAACCGCACATCCGCACCATGGCGCGCGGCTGGTCGGATGCCTATGCGCTCTTCCTCAAGGGCGAGGCGGACATGGTGCTGAGCTACACCACCTCTCCCGCCTATCACGCCATCGCCGAAAGCAACCCGAACTACGGCGCAGCGATTTTCACCGAAGGTCATTTCCCGCAATATGAAGTCGCCGGCATCCTCAAGACCTCGCCCAACCAGGAATTGGCTCGGCAGTTTCTCGGCTGGCTCGTCACCCCCGAACCTCAGACCATCATCGCAACCACCAACTGGATGTATCCGGTGACGCTCGGCGCCGACCTGCCCGCGGCTTTCGGTTCGCCGCCCGACAAGGTGCTGACGCTCGACGAGGCGACGATCACCGCCAACAAGGTGGCTTGGATCGAGGAAGCCCTTGCCGCGATCCGCTGACCTGACGCTGCCGCACCGCCCGCTCCGCCTCATTGGCGGGGCGGCAATTGCGGCCGGCATTGCAGCGCTGATCACGATCCTGTTGCTGGCGATCCTCGGCGCCGCCACTGCCCAGCCGGGGGCCGCCGTAACCCGCCTCGACATCGGCTGGCTGCTCTGGATCACCACGCTGCAGGCGACGCTATCGACGTTTTTCTCGCTCGCCGCTGGCGTGGCGCTGGCATGGTCATTGAACCGCCTGCGCTTCGCCGGCCGCGGACTCGTCGTCGGCCTCTTTGCTTCCGCCATCGTGACCCCCGGCATCATCGTGGCATTCGGTCTGCTAGCCGTGTGGGGCCGCAGCGGGTGGCTGAGCAGTCTTGCGATCGCAGCGACCGGCGCACCGCTCGACCTGCCGATCTTCGGCCTCGGTGGCGTCGTCGCGGCCCATGTCATTCTCGACGGCGCCTTCGCCGCGCGCATCCTGCTGGCCCGGCTCGACGCCCTCCCCGAGCAGCGTTTGAAGATGGGCCAGAGCCTCGCGCTCAGCGCAGCGCAACGCTTCGCGATCCTCGACTGGCCGATGCTGCGCGGCAGCCTGCCCGGGCTCGGCGCGGTGATCTTCCTTCTCGCCTTCACCAGCTTCCCGATAGTGCTACTGCTCGGCGGCGGCCCGGCGGTGCAGACGCTCGAGGTCGCAATCTACTCCGCCGTGCGGCTCGACTTCGATCTCATTGCCGCTGTGACGCTCGCCCTGATCCAGATCGCCGTCTGCGCCGCGATCATCCTGCTCACCGCGGTTGCCCGCCCAGTCTCCATCAGCCTCGCACAGCCGATCGAACCACGCTGGCGCGACGACAAGCCGGCTCGCGTCATGCAATGGGTAATCCTGACGGTCGCATTGCTCGGCTTCGGCCTGCCGCTGCTCGCGGTGTTGATCGGCGGTTTGAACGGCGCGACGCAAGTGCTTGCCCAGTCACAGTTCTGGCGCGCCCTCACCAGCAGCCTGTCGATTGCCATCGCTTCCGCGCTCTTGACTCTCGTTCTAGCGACAACGCTGGCTGCCGGTCGCGCCACGATTTCCAGCCGCGCGCTGCGCATTGGGCTCGGTATCCCCGCCTACGCTTATCTCGCGATGCCCGCCGTAGCGCTGTCGCTCGGCGCGTTCATCCTTGTCCGCAATCTCGGTATCGGACCCGAACCCGCCGCACCGATCGTGGTCATCCTCGCCAATGCGTTGCTTGCGCTGCCTTTCGCGATGGCGACACTCGCGCCCGGCTTCGACGCGATTGCAGCATCGCACGGCAAACTCCTCCGCTCACTCGGCCTCGGCGGCTTGGTGCAATTCACACAGGTCGAATGGCCGATACTGGCGCGCGATTTCGGCGTGGTCTTCGCGCTCGCCTTTTGTTTCTCGCTCGGCGACCTCGGCGTCATCGCCCTGTTCGGCACGCAGGACTTTGTCACCTTGCCGCTGCTGATGCTGCGTGCCCTCGGCGCCTATCGCAGCAACGATGCCGCGGCCATCGCTGCGCTGATGCTGGTCCTCACCATCCTCGCCTTCTCCCTGCTGCCACCCCTGTTCGAGAGGCTGGGCAATGCTCGCGCTCGTTGACCTCATCTTCGCCCATCCCGGCCAGCCGGCGCCCTATCGCTTCACCATGGAAGCCGAGGCCGGCGCGATCACGGCGATCCGCGGTGCAAGCGGCTCGGGCAAGTCCACCCTGCTCGATCTCGTCGCCGGATTTCTCCTGCCAGCCACCGGCAGCATCCGCATCGGCGGGGCTGACGTGACCGCGCTGCCCCCAGAGCAGCGACCCGTCTCCATCCTGTTCCAGTCGGAGACGCTGTTCGAACACCTGACCGCCGAGCGCAACGTCGCCCTCGGCCTGCCCACGTCCGATCCGAAGCGGGTCGCCGCCGCTCTCGCGGAAGTCGGCCTGCCCGGCATCGGCTCGCAACGCGCCTCGACATTGTCCGGCGGACAGAAGCAGCGCGTGGCACTGGCGCGCACCCTGCTGCGCGACCGGCCCGTGCTGCTGCTCGATGAACCCTTCTCGGCACTGGACGACGACAGCCGCATCGCCATGCGCGCCATGGTCAAGGACCTGACCCGCAAACAAAAATGGGCCACCCTGCTGGTGACCCATCATGCCGACGACATTTCGGCTATCGCCGACCGCGTCTATCTGCTCGAAGGCGGAACCCTCCACCGCACGCCTTAAGTCGTCGCGCGGCTGCCCCAGGCGGTGAACACCTCGTTGAACAGCGCCTGTGCCGTGGCGTCCTTTTCGAGCGTGATGATCGCCCGCTTGCCAGTCGCGTAGATCAGCGCCAGGTCGATCCATTTACGCGACGTCAGCAGGCCCACATTCGCAGTCGAATCTTCCGGTGCCGCGCTCAGCGCAAACAGGAAGGAATTGCCGACGACGCGCGCAGACGCACCGACGAGCGGCTGGCCCTGCACCAGTTCTTCGTTCTTGAGCAGCACGCCGGGAAGACCCGCAATCGAGCCGCCGAGGAAGCTGTCGCTGACCGTGAAGTTGATTTCCATCAGATGCGAAGCCGGCAGGCTCGGATCCGAGTTCTTACGGATCAGCACATCGACCTGGAGATTGCGCGCAGGGATCGAGGCCTTGCCGATCAGTGTCGGCTGACCGGTTTCGTCCACACCCTTGGACCAATCGACGGTACCCGAGAACGGCAGCGCACCCGATGAGCCGCTGTCCGAAGCTTCGAGCAGCAGCGACTGGCTGCCGGTCGTGTTGGAATCGATGGCGGCAACGGCGCTGTCGGCGTTCTGCTCAGTCCCGGCGCCCAGGCGTTCTTCGGTCTTGGCATCGGCACCCGGCGTTTGGAGAGCCAGCGCCGCACCCGTCTCGGGCGACGGCGTCTCGCCGACCATGCGGGCATTGTTGGTGCCACCCTGCAATTCGGTGGAGGGCTGCGTATCGGCGGGCGCGGCCTCGGTATTGCCCGGGCCATCCGGCACGGCGGCCTGCGCCGTCGCGGTGGTTGTCACGGCCGGCTGGTTCTTTCCGAACATCGCGTCGAGATTGATGAAGCCTTCCTGCCAGGCCCAGAAGCCGGCACCGCCCGCCCCCACCAGCAGCACGACGAACACGATGAGGAACACGCTGACCGCGCCGAAACCGCCGCGTTCGCGTTCCGAACGCGCGCGCGGCACACGACGGGCCTGCGAAGCAAATTCGCGCGCCGGCTTGGGCCGCGAGTCACGGTCGCGGTCGCGATCACGGCCGCCGCGGCTCAGCGGAGCATCGTCGCGGCGGAAACCGTCATTGAGTGCGCCGTTGAGCGCACCATTGGCCGAACCGTTCATGCTGCCGTTGCGGCGCGGCTGGCGCGGCGCAATCGGCTCTTCGTCGTATGCATCCTCAGTCAGCGGCGGCAGCATGTCACCGCGGGCTTCGCGATCGAGCGTGGCAATCGCACGGTCGATGGCGCCCTGCGGGTCGGCGGGCTGCATGTCGACTTCAACTTCGCGCACCGCCGACATGGCGGCCATGTCATTGGCCAGCGGCTGGAGCGATCGCGCGGCGACGGCCCCGGAACGGCCGCTGTCACGGCGCGGCTCAAGCGTCGGCCCGCGGCGCTGCGCCGGTTCCGCCGAAGTCTCGGTCATCGGACGATTCTTAGCGGCTTCGGCGCGAGCCACGA
>JBEBHC010000002.1:0-71028 GCA_040081185.1 Devosia sp.
GCATGCCGAGAAAGCCCTTCTGCTTGAGATAGGCCCACACCTCCGGCGGCAGGTCGGCGCGATTGTGCCGCGTGTCCCAGTCGTCGATCATCGAGCAGACCGTCTCCACCGGCCCGGCAAGAAATGCTTGTTCCTCGGCACTCAGCGTCGGCTTCCGGATGGCGAACAGCTTCTCCCACTTCGGCTTGCCCGAAAACAATTCGGCATCCCAGCCGACCGTCCCGGCGTCCAGCGCTTCCTGTTCAGTGCGCGACACCCGCGGCAGGATCGATTTGACCATCGCGAAGGCCGGTCCGATGAACACGGCGAGGCGGACCGGCGTTACCACTAGCAAGCCGAGGATGATCGCCGGCAACAGCGCCCACAGCCATCCCCACGCACCCGGCGCCAGCCCGAACCCGCCATCGGGCGCAATGAACCGGCTCAGCACGCCGACGATTGCCGCGCCGACAGCCCACGCCCAGAGCGGCGCACGCAGCATGGCCAGCGCCAGGAAAGTCGCAATCGCGACAAGGACAAGCGCCAGCGTCAGCATCCCACCTCCAGCAGTCCCGCCTCGACCAACCTGCCATCACCTGCGAACCGCGGACTACACCTAGGACAGATTGACGTTAACGTCAACCAAACGCCCTATACGACGCCCTGTCCCCGGCCTCCCTTGGAAATGCCTGCTCTGTCTTCTCCCAGCGTCCGCTGTTTGACGCTTACGTCAACCCATGCTCTAGTTTTGCCTCAGACGGCACGGCAAGTGCCGCAAAGGAGGATACATGGCCGAAGCAGTGAGTGCCGACGACACCCACCCGCGTCCCTGGGTCGACCATTACCCGGACGGCATCAAATGGGATGTCGAGCTCAATCTCACGCCGGTCCATGAACAAGTGCTCGCTGCCTGCGCTCGCAATCCCGACGGCATCGCGCTCGATTTCCTGGGCGGCACCACCACCTTCGCCACCCTTGCCCGCCAGATCCGGGCCTTCGCCGGTGCCCTCCAGCGTGACTACGGCGTCACCAAGGGCACCCGCGTTGCGTTGCTCCTCCCCAACACGCCGTTCTTCCCCGTCGCCTATTACGGCACGCTGCTGGCGGGCGGCACGGTGGTGAACTGCAACCCGCTCTATACAGTCCATGAGCTCGGCCACATCGTCGGCAACTCGCACGCCGAGATCGTCGTCACGCTCGATCTCAAGGTGATCTTCGAAAAGGCCGAGGCCCTTGCCGCCGCAGGCCACGTCAAGAAGCTCATCGTCTGTCACTTCCCTGAAGCACTGCCGATGGTCAAAAAGGTCCTCTACACCATCGCCAAGCGCGCCGATCTGGCCGATGTCGCTGGATCGAAGGCTGCGGCGGTCAGCGCCTGGTTTGCCACGCTCGTCAGCCACAATCTCACGCCCGCGCCGGTGACGATCGATGCCACCAAGGACGTGGCGGTGCAGCAATATACCGGCGGCACCACCGGACTGCCGCGCGGCGCAATGCTGAGCCACGCCAACATCGCAGCGAACATGAGCCAGATCGACGCGTGGGGCTGCGGCCTGTTCTACGCGCCGAGCAAGGTGGTCGCGATCCTGCCCTTCTTCCACATCTTCGCGATGACGGTCTGTATGAACGTTCCGCTGTGCAACGGCATACAAGTCGTGATGATGCCGCGCTTCGAGATGAAGGGCTTCCTCGATCTCGTGGCGCGCACACGCCCCAACATCCTGCCCGCCGTACCCACCCTCATCCAGGCCTTGAGCCGGGCCGATGCCACAGGCGCGCAGATGCTCGAAAGTCTCGCCGTCGTCGTCTCGGGTGGCGCTCCCCTGTCCAACGAAATTCGCGGAAAGTTCGTCAAGGTCTCGAAAGCTTTGCTCGCCGAAGGGTACGGTCTCACCGAGGCCTCGCCGGTCGTTTGCTGTGCCGCCCTGCGCGTCCCCAGCAAGCCCGGCTCCATCGGCCAGCCCCTGCCCGCCACCGATGTGCGCTTTGTCGACGTCGAGACAAACACAATTGTACCGGTCGGCGAACGCGGCGAGCTGCAGGTCAAAGGCCCGCAGGTGATGATCGGCTATTTCAACGATCCGGCGGCCACCGAAAGCTCGTTTGACGACGGCTGGCTGCATTCCGGCGACGTCGGCTATGTCGACGAGGACGGCTACGTTTTCATCGTCGATCGCATCAAGGATCTGATCATCAACGGTGGCTTCAATGTCTATCCGCGGATCGTCGAAGAAGCGATCGCCGCGCATCCCGCTGTAGACGAAGTCACCGTGATCGGAGTACCGGATACCCGCCGCGGCGAAGTTCCCGTAGCCTACGTCAAGCTCAGGGACGGGCAGTCGGCCACCTCAGACGAAATCCTGAAGTTCCTCGACGCCACGTTGAACAAGCTGCAGATACCGCGCGAGATCATCTTCAAGACCGCACTGCCGAAGACGCTCATCGGCAAGCTTTCGAAGAAGGAGCTGCGCGAGGAATACAAGCAGAGCAAGGGGGCTCAAAGTGAACAGGCGTGAGAGCGACAATCGCGATCTCTTTGCCATCGCCGATCTTGCACGCGAGTTCGGCATCTCGACGCGTGCCATCCGCTTCTATGAAAGCAAAGGCCTGCTCAACCCGGAACGCGTCGGCTCGACGCGTGTCTTTCGTCGTCGCGACCGAGCTCGCCTGATACTTATCCTGCGCGGCAAGCGGCTCGGCTTCTCGCTGCGCGACATCTCCGACTACCTGAGCCTCTACGACGCCGACCGTACGCAGAAGGCGCAGGTGAACCTGCTCGTGCAGATGGTCGACGAGCGCATGCTGCAGCTCGAACAGCAGCTCTCGGACCTTGAAATCACCATCACCGAACTGCGTGAGATCAGGAAGCTCGCCGGCGAGCGCCTGGCCCAGTCGGCCTGAGGCGCGATCCCCTAGCGCTTCCCGCGCGGCTTCACATTCGTCGTCATCGGGTCCGGCTTCTTCGGGCGCCGCCAGTTCTTGGGCGGCGCTGCGACCGGAATGTTGGTGCCCAGTCCCATCGCCCCCGGCGGCGGCTTTCGCACTGTCGGGCCGCGCAACGCCTCGATCTCGTCGCGCAGCCGCGCCGCCGCTTCGAAATCGTCCGCTGCTGCCGCCGCTGCCATCTGCCGCGTCAGGTCTTCGATCTTGCGCTCGATCGATTGGGACGACATCAGCTCGCCTCGACGAAGACGCGCATGTCGTCGAGCGTCGCCGCCTCGTTGACCGGCTTGTCCCACCGGATGCGGTTGATGCGCGGAAAGCGCAGCGCCACCCCCGACTTGTGGCGGTTCGAGTCCTGCGCCGAGTCGAAGGCGACCTCGAACACCAGTTCCTTCTTCACCTCGCGCACCGGCCCGAACGCGGCCACCGTATTGTTGCGCACCCACTTGTCGAGCTGCTTCAGCTCCTCGTCGGTGAAGCCGAAATACGCCTTGCCGATCGGCACGATCTCGTTCCCCTTCCACACGCCGAACGTATAGTCTGAATAGTAAGACGACCGTTTACCGTGCCCGCGCTGCGCATACATCAGGATCGCATCGACCACGTTGGGGTCACGCTTCCATTTGAACCATAGCCCCTTGGGCCGCCCCGGCACATAGGGCGACGTCCTGAGTTTGAGCATCACCCCTTCATGCCCGTGCTCCGCCGCCCCGCGCCGGCGCAACTCGGCGAGTCCGTCCCAGCCTGGAAAATCCAGCACCGGCGACAGATCGAGCCGCGTCTGCTTGTTCCGTGAGAACCACGCTTCCAGAAGCGCCCGCCGCTCAGTCCACGGCAGCGCGCGGATATCATCGCTCCCGTCGAACAGCATGTCGTACACCCGGATGAACGCCGGATAGTCCTCCACCAGTTTCTGCGTCGCCACCTTGCGGTTGAGCCGCTGCTGCAGGTCGTTGAACGGCAGCGGTTCGAGATCGCGCCCGACGAGCAACTCGCCATCCAGCACTGCTTCGCCGAACACATTGTCGATCAGGTCGGGGAACGAGCCTGCGATGTCGTCGCCCGTCCGGCTGAACAGCGAGGCCTTGCCTCGCCCCATGATCAGTTGAACCCGAATGCCGTCCCACTTCCACTCCGCCGCGAAGTCCTTCGGGTCGAGCACCGCGAGGTCCTTCACTTCGTCGATCGGCGTCGACAGCATCAGCGGATGAAAGCGCGACGCATGGTCGATGTCCGGCCGCTCCGCCTTGCCGTCGAGCCAGGCGAACAGCTCGAGATACGGCATTTCGAGCCCGTGCCAGATCTCCTCCAGCGCCTGCAGGTCCTTGCCGCCCATGTCGGCCAAAGCGGTCTTGGCGAGCCGCGCGCTCAGCCCGATACGCAACGCGCCGGTTGCCAGTTTTACCAGCGCCCAGCGCTCGTTGATCGCCGCCCGCGTCAGGAGCGACGCGATCAGCGCCGGGAGTTCCGACTTGCTGGTCGTGTTGAACAACTCGATCAGTTGCGACAGAGACGGCAGCTCCTCCTCGCCGCCGTGATGCGGCCAGATCAGCGCGATGGTCTCGCCGAGATCGCCGACATAGTCGTAGCTCAGCGCGAACAGATGCGGGTCCACTTCGCGCGTCACCACATCGCGCAACACCGCCGGCTTCACATTCTTGAACGTCAACGCACCGGTGAGGATCGCCAGCGCATGGCCGCGATCGGGATCTGGCGTCGTCTTGAAATAGAGGCTCAGCGCCTCGAGCTTGCGGTTGCGCGAGGGCGTCAGCGCCAGCAGTTCGAGCAGTTGTGCGAACTTCTTCATTCGCCCTCGCCCTCCTCGACTTCTTCGCCGTCCTCATAGGCCGCGATCCGCAGCGGTTCCGCCGCCAGCCCTTGCTGCTGGCTCCAATAGACCAGCGCATCCTCGCGCCCATGCGTCACCCACACGGTTGAACACCCGGTCTCGCTGATCGTCTCCCGCAGCTCGTTCCAGTCCGCATGGTCCGAAATGACCAGCGGCAGTTCGACGCCAGATTGCCGGGCCCTCCCCTTCACCGACATCCACCCCGACGCCACCGCCAGCACCGGATCGGGCAGCCGTCGCGACCACCGATCCTTGATTGCCGAGGGCGGCGCGATGACGATCTGTCCCGCGAGTTCCGCCTTGGGCACGCCGAGCGAATGCCGCAACTCACCGAGTGGAATTCCGCGCTCATCGTAAAGCGCGCACAGCCGTATCATCGCGCCATGGAGGTAGATGGGTCTGTCGTAACCGCCCTCGCGCAACAGCGAAATCACCCGCTGCGCTTTGCCGAGTGCGTAACACCCGATCACATGCGCCCGCTCCGGGAAATTCGCGACCGACCGCAGCAGCCGCCCGATCTCATCGGCCGTATGCGGATGCTGGAATACCGGCAACCCGAAGGTCGCCTCGGTCACCAGCAGATCGCACTTCACCAGTTCGAAAGGCGCCGCCGTCCGGTCCGGCAGGCGTTTGTAGTCGCCGGTGACGACGATCACCTGCCCGCGATATTCGAGCCGCACCTGCGCCGACCCCAGGATATGCCCGGCCGGATGCAGCGACACCGTCACCCCGTCGATGTCGCGCCTCTCGCCATAGGGCAGTTCCTCGAACCTTCCGGCGCTCTCCTCGCCGTAGCGCGTCTTCATCACCGCGATCGTGTCGGGCGTTGCCAGCACGGCGCCATGCCCGTAGCGCGCGTGGTCCGCATGCCCATGCGTAATGATCGCGCGCGCCTTGGGCTGCGGCGGATCGATGAACACATCGATGGGATCGATCCGCAGGTCGCGGCTGAGAAACGGCTGGGCCATGGCGGATTAACGCCCGCCACGGCCGCCGGTTCAAGCGCCTCGCGCTACAGGACCTTCGTCACCGCCAAAAGGCCCTCGCGCTCGGCATTTGCTGCGGCCACCGCGTCTTCGGACCCGAGCACGACAACCCTGCCCTCGCGCGCCAGCGCAGCCAGCGCATCGCCGAGCCGGGCAAAATCCGCCGCGGTCGCGCCGAGAATCTCATCTCGGCGCTTCTGGCGGTGTGCGTCGTCGGTGCCCAGCAGTTCCCACATCAGGGAGGTGAAGCCTTTGGCATCCGGTAAGCGGTAGGTGTCCACCTGCCCGATCACGCCGATGATGGAGCGCACAATGTCCTGCTCGCCGACGCCCGACTTGAGGAAATCCGGCGCGGCGTCATAAGCCGCAAGCGTCCCCAGCAGGTTCGGATCGCGATACGACGAGAAAGCGAAGCTGCCGGAATACGGATCGAAGCTGGACGATCCGCCATAGGCGCCGCCCTGCACGCGCACCTTGTCCCACAGATAGGTCGTGTTGAGGTGCCGGAGCGCCACGGCGGTCGCGCCCGTATGCTCGTAACCGAGCGCGTACAAGTTGCCACCCTTGGCGACGTAGTTCACCTGCCCGGGGAAGGTAAGACCCTCCGATAGCGGCGGCGATGTCGGCCAGGCTTCGGCATCGAGATCGGCTTCCGGCAGAGACGAAATGAACACTTCGAGCTTCGGCAGCACACCATCGATGATCGACGAATCCGCCGTGACATTCACCACCATAGACGTGCGGTCGATCAGCAGGTCGCGCAGTGCGAACAGCGCCGCCTTGATCTTCAGCCAGCCCTCTTCATGCTCGATGTCCTTGATTAGTTCGCGCAGGAAGAACAGGTAGCTCACGCCACCTGACGCTTCGTTGAACCACGACGCCGAGTTGAGCTGCGCGCTGAGCCGCGACACGACGATGCCGTTGCCACGACCCGACAGCGAAGACTCGAACCCGGCCTTCTCCTCGAGCGCCATCTGCTTCAGCCGCTCGCGATTGTCGAGTCGCGCCGTCTTCAGCACATCGTCGATGATGGCAAGCAGCTCGCCAGCTTTGTCCGGTACTGCCTTGCCGCGAATAAACAACCAGGCAGCCGGAGTCTGGCCGTCGCGCATCATCGAGACCGATCGCGTCGCACCGACACCACCGGTCGAACGTCCGATGCGCTGCGTCAACGCCACGAAATCTTCCTTCGCGGTGCCCGTCTGGAACAATGCCCGCGAAAACAGCGACATGTAGGGCACGAGCCGTGGCGGCACCCGGCGCAGGTCGAAGCCGAGATCGAGATACAACACGCCGTTGGTCGGCAGCGCGTGCGTGTAGAGCCGTGCCCCGGCCAGCCGGCCACGCTCGATCGGGATCGGCTTGTTGGTGCGGTCGAGATCGTTGAGCCCGAGGCTGGGTACTTTCGCCAAGGCGTCGGGGGGATCAGTCGCTTCCTGCAGCGCCTTCAGATGCACGGTCTCGGCCACCACTTCGGCCCGTGCCGCATCGTCCATTCCGGCCTGCACCGCATCGAGCCGCGCCCGCTCCTCGGCCACTTCTTCGGCGGCCAATGACGTATCGGCCGTCAGCAGCACCGTGGTGCGGTGCCTGTTGTTCACCAGATGCTCGGCGACCAGTCTTTCGAAGAGCCCACCCGCAGCGACCTGCGCCTTCAACGTGGCCAGCGGCTTTTCATAGGTGAGCGACTCGAACGGGTCGCCGTCATGCAGCCAGTTGCGCATGGTGCGGAACATCAGCGCCATGCCGCGCGGGAACGAGCCGGTATTGTTCTCGCGGATCGCGAACTCGTACGAGTTCATCGATGCCTCGATCGTCTCTTTGTCGATCCCTTCACGCGCCAGCCGATCGAGCGTCGACAGGATCAGCGCCTCCACCGCCGGCGCCGCATCGTCGGCAATGCCCTTCAAGCCCACGGTGAAGAATGGCTGACGGAAATCGTCGGCGAGACCGGATCCGGTCAGCCCTTCGCCCAGCCCGGAATCGGTGAGCGCCTTGCGCAGCGGCGCGGCGGAGTTACCGACAAGGATGTGTTCCAGCACGTTCAGCGCCATCACGGTCTCCGGCTGCTCGATCTCGTCGAGCATCCAGTTGACGGTCACCATCGCCGTCTTCTTCGCCGGATCGGCCTCAGTCGCTGCATAGGTGCTGGCGATGAACTTTGGCGCGGCAAAGCGCGGCTGCAGTTTCACCGATGAATCGATCGGCGCTGCCTCGAACTGGTCGAGCACCTCAGCCAGCAGCTCCAGCCGCTTGCCCTCGGGATCGTCACCGTAGAACACAATTCGAGAGTTGGACGGGTGATAGAACCGCGTGTGGAAGTTCTTGAAGTAGTCGTAGGTGAGGTCGGGGATTGCCTTGGGGTCGCCGCCGGAATTCACGCCATAGGCGTTGTCCGGATAGAGCGACAGCTGGCTCGCCTTGCCCAGCACCGATGCGGGCGACGAATAGACGCCCTTCATCTCGTTGAACACCACGCCCTTGAAAGCCAGCGGCATCTGCGTGCCGTCGGCTTCGTAGTGCCAGCCTTCCTGCCGGAACGTGTCCTCCGAGATCAGCGGGAAGAACACCGCATCGAGATAGACATCCACCAGATTGTAGAAATCCTGGAGGTTCTGCGACGCCACCGGATATGCGGTCTTGTCCGGAAAGGTCATCGCGTTGAGGAACGTATGCATCGAGCTTTTCAGCAGCTCGACGAAGGGCTTCTTGACCGGATATTTCCGGCTGCCGCACAACACCGAATGCTCGAGAATATGCGCCACGCCGGTCGAATCCTCCGGCGGCGTCTTGAAGGTGATGCCGAACACCTTGTTCTCGTCATCATTGAGATAACTCATCACCTCGGCGCCGGTTTTCTTGTGCCGGTAGAGGCGCACCTGCGATGAAATCTCGGGGATCGTCTCATCGCGGACGAGATCGAATGCGGCATGCACGGACATTGGGGTCACTCACGAATGTGGTGCGCCCAATTTAGGTGCTGGGGAGAGGCATTGGAAGGGCGGTAAAGGCGGTGTGACCGGCCTAAATCCCGCCCCGCACCGCCGGACGCACCTTCTCGACGTAGAAGTCCTTGAGCTTGTCGACCAGGGCACCATCCACCGGGTCCATCCGGCTCACGGCCGCGTTGGCCTCCAATTGGCGCGGCTTGGTGACGCCGGCGATGATTGTCGACACCGCCTTCTGGTCGAGGATCCAGCGCAGCGCCAGGTCCGCCAGCGTCATGCCGGCCGGCAGCCAGTGCTTGATCTCGTCGGCAAACCCGATGCCCGCCTCAAACGGAAGCCCGGAGAAAGTTTCGCCCACGTAGAACGCCTGCCCGTCGCGGTTGTAGTTGCGATGGTCGCCTTCGGTGAACGTAGTCGTCTTGCTCATCTTGCCTGACAGCAGCCCGGATGCGAGCGGCAGGCGCACGATGATGCCGACATCGTTCTTCTGCGCGGCGGGGAAGAGTTCGTCGATCGCATCCTGACGGAACAGGTTGAAGATTGTCTGCAGCGACACGCAACCGGGCGAGCGCATGGCCAGCATGCCCTCCTCGACCGTCTGCACGCTGGCGCCCCAGTGCCGCACGATGCCTTCGGCCCGCATGTCGTCGAGGAACGTAAAAATCTCGCCGTCACGCAGCACGTCGATTGGGATGCAGTGGAGTTGCGCCAGGTCCAGCACTTCGACGCCGAGCCGCTTCAGCGACCCCACGAGGCTATCCTTGACCCGCTTGCGATCATATCGCGTCATCCCCTCGAACTGCGGCCCGCGCCCCAGCTTGGTCGCGACAAACACGCCCTTCTTGTCCTTGAACGCGCCGATACGGCTCTCGCTCTCCCCGCCGCCATAGACGTCGGCCGTGTCCCAGAAATTGACGTCGAGCGATCGGGCGGTCTTGAGGATGTCGCGTGCCGTGTCATCACCGACCGGACCGAAATCGCCGCCGAGCTGCCAGCAGCCGAGGCCGATCTCGCTGACCGTGTAGCCGGTCTTGCCGAGTGCACGGCTGTTCACGGTGTCTTCCGGAGCTTCGCGGGCGTCATGTCGACGCCGTTGGCGCGGCCCACATACTCGGGCAGATGCGGCACGTAATTCTCGGGTCCGCCGCCCCCAGTCGCCACAGCCGCGCCGAAGCTGTTCTTCACGGCATTGCCGACGGGGTTCACCAGCTTGACCGCGTCCGCCATCGACTCGAGATAGGTGAGGTCCTTGAACGCATTGCTCAGCGTGAACTGGTGCGCGTTGCGGTTACCGTCGATCGTGTAGCCCATGAACGTCTGGTAGAACCCGTTGTCCATGCGTCCGCCGCGGATCACGCTGTCGAAGCGCTCCGGCGAAATGCCCACCTTGCTCGCCAGCGTCAGCGCTTCGGCATAGATCGCCGCATAGCCGAGCGAGAGGAAGTTGTTGAGCAGCTTCATCCGGTGCCCGTCCCCCGGCACGCCGATATGGACGATCTTGCTCGCCCATGTGCCGATCACCGGGCTCACGCGCGCGAACACTTCGTCGGTCGCGCCCACCATCGCGCTCAGCGATCCCTCGGCCGCTTGCACCGGCGTTCCACCGAGCGGCGCATCCACCAGGGCTATGTCCCGCGCCGCCAGCTCTTCCGCCAGCGCGGCTGTCGAAGTCGGATCGGCCGTCGAACAATCGACGATCACCGAGCCCGGCCTGAGGCTCGCCGCGAGTCCATCCTTGCCACGCACCAGTGCCTCGACCTCGCGCGAACCGGTAACGCAGATGAAAACGATCGAGCTTTTTTCGCCCACCTCGCGCACCGACTGCGCTTCCACTGCGCCACGCTTCACGAGGTCATCGACCGGGGCGCGATTGCGATGACCCTTGATGGTCAGCGCATAGCCCTTCTCGACGATGTTCTTGGCAATGCCATGGCCCATCAGGCCAAGCCCGAGAAATCCAATCGTTTCCGCAGTGCCTGTCATGATGTCCTCTGCCTGTTTCCGCTCAGTCCAGCGCGGCGGTCGCGATGATCTCGACCTTCAGCGCCGGATGCGCCAGCCTCGCCTCGATGCAGGCCCGCGCCGGCGGATTGGCCGGATCGATCCATGCGTCGTAAACCGTATTCATCGCCGCGAAATCGGCGATGTTGTTGAGGATGACCTGGCAGCTCAGCACCTTGGACTTGCTGGTGCCCGCGTCGGCCAGCAGCTTGTCGATCGCTGCGAGAACCTCGCCGGTCTGCTTCTCGATCGTGCCGTTGTAGTCGCTGGCCACCTGCCCCGCGAGATACACGGTGTTGCCGTGCTTGACGGCCTGGCTCATGCGCTTGCCCGGCTGCAGGCGGGTAATGGTCATCGTAAATCTCCGTTGCGTTTAGTGCCGTTCCTTGGTCGACAGGAACTGCACCTTTGGGTTGTCGCGTTCGGCGCGGCCCAGCCACCAGGCCGACTGCGCGAGATAGACCGGGTCGCCATCCTTGTCCTCGGCGAATTCCAGTTTCTGGCGGCTGATGAACTCGTCGAGCGCTTTCTTGTCCTCGGACTTCACCCAGCGCGCCATCTCGAAATTGATGCTCTCGAACGAGATCGGCACATTGTATTCCTTCAGGATGCGCGCCTGCAGCACTTCGAGCTGCAGCTGCCCCACCACCCCCACGATATAGTCGGCGCCCACCATGCGGCGGAACACCTGCGCCACGCCCTCCTCGGCGAGATCGCTGAGCGCCTTGGCCAACTGCTTGGCCTTGATCGGATCGGTCAGCCGGACCCGGCGGATGATCTCGGGCGCGAAGTTCGGGATGCCCGTCACCTTTACCGCCGGCCCATCGGTCAGCGTATCGCCGACGCTCAGCGTGCCGTGATTTGGAATGCCCACGATGTCGCCGGCGACCGCTTCCTCCGCCAGCTCGCGATCGTGCCCGAGAAAGAACATGGGGTTGGCGATGGCGAGATCCTTCCCCGTCCGCACGTTCTTGAGCTTCATGCCGCGCTGGAACGTCCCCGATGACATCCGAACGAAGGCCACGCGGTCGCGATGGTTCGCGTCCATGTTCGCCTGCACCTTGAAAACGAACCCGGTGACCTTGCTTTCCGCCGGATTGATCGGCGCCGGCTCCGCCGGTTGCGGCCGCGGTTCGGGCGCCCAGGTGGCGAGTGCCTGCAGCAGCGCCGGCACCGACACCGTCTTCAGCGCCGAGCCGAAAATCACCGGCGTCAGATGCCCGGCGCGATAGGTCTCGACGTCGAACTCCGGATAACCGATGCGGGCCAGCTCCAGCGCTTCGAGCGACGCCTTGATCACCGGATCGGCGACAAGCACCGCATCGTTGAGCAACTCATCGGGATCGTCGAACGACTTCAGCACCACGCCCGCCGGCGTCAGCACCTGCTTGCCCACGAGGTCGACGACGCCCTTGAAATCGACGCCCTGCCCCAACGGCCACACCACCGGCGTGACATCCAGCGCGAGCGTATCGGCGATCTCATCGAGAATGGCGATCGGGTCCTTGCCCTCGCGGTCCACCTTGTTGGCAAAGGTGATGATCGGGATATCGCGCAGCCGGCACACTTCGAACAGCTTGAGCGTCTGCGCCTCGATGCCCTTGGCGACGTCGATCACCATCACCGCCGCGTCCACCGCGGTCAGCGTGCGGTAGGTGTCCTCGGAGAAGTCGGAGTGGCCTGGCGTGTCGAGCAGGTTGAAGGTCAGGCCAAGGTGCTCGAACGTCATCACCGACGACGAAATAGAAATGCCGCGCTGCTGCTCGATCTCCATCCAGTCCGATCGCGTCGCGCGCGTATTGGCCCGCCCGCGCACCGCGCCGGCCTGGTTGATGGCGCCCGAAGCCGCCAGCAGCTTCTCCGTCAGCGTCGTTTTGCCCGCATCCGGATGCGAAATGATCGCGAACGTGCGCCGCGATTGATACGGCATCAGCTTGGTCGCGGAACTGGTTTGGGTCACGGCGTTCATGGCGCTGGGGTCTATCCTCATCCCTTGCTCCGGCGCAAGCACCGCCCAAAACGAAAGAGGCCGCCATTGCTGGCGGCCTCCCGATCTCGTGGTCTGTCTTGGTCTCTTGAGAGTGAACTCCGAGACCGCTGCGACGACTACAGAGGCTGCTCCATACCGAAGCGCAACGATCCAAGACCCTTCGAAACCTTCGATTTCTGATGCACTGGATCACCTCCTCTCGCTGTTGAACTCCCGCATAGATTGGGGTGCATCGGCGGATTTGGCAAGGGCTTTGTTCGGTGGCGTTACTCCCCCATCGCCTCCGCCACGTTAACCTTGGCCGGCTGCTTCGGATTGCGCAGCAACAGGACCAGCGGTGCGGATGCGACCGTGATGATGGCCATGAGCCAGAAGTCGTCGAGATAGCTGATCATCGCTGCCTGCTGCGTCACGAGTCCCGTGAGTGAGGCGAACACGCTCGTCACGCCCTGCATCACACCCGGGAAGTCGCGCACCGGCGCGCTGTCGATCGTGAGCCGCGTGCCGAGTTCGGCGCTGTTCACCAGGATCATGTGGCTCAACACCGTCGAGACGATGGAGATACCTACGCCCTGCCCGACATTGCGGATGAGGCTGAAGAACGCCGTCGCATCGACGCGCATCTTCGACGAGATCGTCGCGAAGGCCAGTGTGTTGAGTGGCACGAAGACCAGCCCGAGGCCGATCCCCTGCAGCAGGCCGGACCACATCAGCAACCCGCTGTCCATCTGCAGGTCGAAGCCGGTCATGATCCACAACGACCAGGCCGAAATGGCGATGCCGGTGATGACGAGGATGCGCGAATCGACGCGGCCGATCAGCCGTCCGACGAGGAGCATCGACAGCATCGTGCCCACGCCGCGCGGCGCCATCACGATGCCGGTGTCGATCACCGAATAACCCATCAGGTTCTGCAGCAGCGGCGGCAGCAAGGCGAGGCCAGAGAAGGTCGTGATGCCGATCATGAAGATGAAGAACAGGCCCGAGGTGAAGTTGCGGTCACTGAACATCTTGAGATCGACGAACGGATTGGCCGCCGTCCAACAATGCACCACGAACATCCAGTATCCCGAGATCGCGAGGCCGAGATACAGCCAGATCTCGGCGCTCTCGAACCAGCCGGCGCTCGAACCGCGATCGAAGATCATCTGTGTTGCAGCCACGGCGATGGCGAGCATTGCAAAGCCGAAGATGTCGAACTTGCGCTGCTTGATAGGCTCCTTCGGCATGTAGAGCCATAGGGCCGCAAAGGCGAGGATGCCTACCGGCAGGTTGACAAGGAACACCCAGCGCCAGTCGAAATTCTCGGTCAGCACGCCCCCCAGTGTCGGCCCGATGATGGGAGCAACCATGATGCCAAGCCCGAAGATCGCCATCGACTGGCCCATGCGCTCGCGCGGCGTCACGTCCATCATGATTGCCTGGGCCAGCGGCGCCAGCGCGGCGCCGAACACACCCTGAAGGACGCGGAACACCACCATCATCGGTAGGCTCGTCGACACACCGCAGAGCAGCGAAGCGGCGGTGAATCCGGCAACGCCGATCAGCAGCAGGTTGCGACGGCCGATCCGGTCGGCCAGCCAGCCCGACAACGGCGTCGCGATGGCCGCAGCCACGATATAGGAAGTGAGCACCCAGCTCACCTCTTCCTGGCTCGCCGACAGCGCGGCGCGCATATGCGGCAACGCCACGTTGGCAATCGTCGTGTCGAGCACCTGCATCACCATGGCGAGCATGGTGGCGGCGATCAGCAGCGTCCGATTCTTGACGATCAGCGCAGGCTTCGACAGCGCGGCAGCGACCTCAGCCATTCTCTAGTTCCTCAGCCAGCCGGCTTGGTGTCCACCGAAACCACCGCGCTCATTCCAGCGCGCAGCACCTGGCCCTCGGATGGGTCGAGCGTGATGTGCACCGGCACGCGCTGGGTCACCTTCACCCAGTTGCCCGTGGCGTTCTGCGCCGGGATCAGCGCGAACTCGGCGCCCGTACCGGCCCCGATCGACTCGAGCTTGCCCTCGAACACAACGCCCGGATAGGCGTCGAGCTTGACGTCGACCTTCATGCCTTCCTTCAGCGCCGCCAGTTGCGTCTCCTTGAAGTTGGCCTCGATCCAGCTGTCATTGGTCTCGATCAGCGAAGCGATGGTCGTGCCGGTCGAAACGAACTGGCCGACATTGAGGCTCGCCACCTGACTTACGATGCCATCGGCAGGAGCCACCACATCGGTCTTGCTGAGGTTACGCGCCGCAGCGTCACGTGCGGCCAGCGCCGACTGCACGGCCGGATGCGCGTCCGTCGCAATCGACGGATCGCCGGCCAGCGCCGCAGTGGCGCTCGCCACCTGCTGCTTGGTCACGTTGACCTGCGCCTGCGCCGTCTCGAGCGCGAGCTTGGAATCGTCCAATGTCGCATCGGACGCCGCACCTTTGGTCACCAGCGCCTGCTTGCGATCGAACGCGTCCTTGCGGATGGTCAACGTCGCCTGCGCCGCGTCGAGTTGCGCGTTGGCCGTGCCGTACGCGACCTTCAACTGCTCGACATTGACGCGCGCCGCTGCAAGAGCGGCATCGGCCTGCGCCAGGGCAATGCGATAGGGCTCGGCATCGAGCGAGAACAGGGTCTCGCCGGCCTTGACCAGCTGATTGTCGTGCACCGCCACCGAGACCACGCGGCCCGACACGTCGGCCGAGAGCGAAACCTTGGCCTGCTGCACATAGGCATTGTCGGTCTCGACATAGCGGCCGCCTGAAAGCCAGAAATAGCCACCGCCCGCCGCGAGCAGTACCGGCACGGCGAGCAGCAGCAGGGTCCGGCGCGAACGCTTCGGCTTTGCCGGCGCTGCGGCCGGAGCGTCGACCTTGGTTTCGGCCTTCGCCTCGAGCCGCAGATCGGCCTTGGCGGTAAGCGGAACAACCGCGGCATCGCCAGGCTTGGGAGCTTCCATACGGGCGTTCATTTCAGGCGTCTTCCTTCTGAGCGGCCGTGGCGGGCCGGATATCGTTGTTCATGGAGATCAGGTTGTCGCGGATGCGTTCGAGCGCGGCGGTCAACGCCTTCTGCTCAGTCTTGCTCACCCCCGCGATCGAATCCGAGTAGATGCCGAGCCCGGTCTGACGGATCTCGACCACCAGCGCCTCGCCGGCTGCGGTGATGCGCGCCAGCTTGGCCCTGCTGTCTTCGGGATTGGGATAGCGTTCCAGCAGCCCGCGCTTGTCGAGCCTGTCGAGAATACCGCTCACCGTCATCGGATCGCTATCGGTGGCATTCGCCAGCCCCACCTGCGTCGTACCGGGGCTGCGCCACAGCTCGGCGAGGATGCGGAACTGCGGCAGCGTAAGATCGTGTTCGCGCGCCTCTTCCTCGAAGCGCCGCTTCATCAGCTTGGCGACCTCATGAATGAGATAGCCGAGCGGCAGGACGTCTTTGAGATTGGGCGAAAGCGGAGACTTCTCGGGCATCTGATTTACTAAGTGTACATATGATATGTGCACATATAATAAGTCCACTTAGCATGTCAAACCCGCCATCAGCGCGTCAGGTCTGCTTTCCCTGCATGGTTTGCGGCCGGTTTACTGCCGGGAAGTGCTTCAGTCTGTGCCGTCCACGAGCGTCGGTGGTGTTCAGCCTGAAAGAAGGTCATGGCGCGTCGGTGGCGTTGCCAAGTCCGGAATCCTCCGGTAACGTTCCCGCCAGTCGCCCGAAGGAACCGCAGAGTTCCGGGGGTGGCTGGGGAGAGCCAATGTCCACGCGCCGCAAGAGCCGGCCCACGATCATTGACGTTGCAGCGCTTGCGGGAGTCTCCAAGAGCACCGTGGCGCGTGCCCTGTCGGGTGGCGGCGAGATCGATCCCGGCACGCGCGAGAAGGTGCTGATCGCGGCGCGGACCGCGGGTTACGAGCGCAACCATCTCGCCGTCGGCATGCGCTCCGGCCGCTCCGGCATGCTCGGCATGATCATTCCCGATATCGCCAATCCATTCTGGGCTGAAATCGCGCGGGGCGCACAGGACCGTGCCGCCGAGTATGGCACCTCGCTGCTCGTGTTTTCGTCTGACTGGGACCACGCGCGCGAAGCTCGGCACCTGCAGACATTGCGCCAGGCGCGGATCGATGGCGTCGTGATCAATCCCGTCGCCGACAGCTTCGACGACCTCGATCGCTTCGGCTTGCCCTTCGTGCTTATCGGCTCGAGCGCCGAGCGTTTTCCCGAGACTTCCAGCGTCGGCTCGGACATCGGCCAAGGCGTGCGGCTGGGGCTCGATACGCTTGTTTCAAAGGGCCACGGCGCGCCCGCACTCATCCTCGGACCGAAGTCCCGCATCGCGCGTGCGCGTTTCCTGCGTGCCGTTTACGACCATTGCATCGAGCGCGACATAGACCCGGCGTCGCTCGTCACAGAGGACGCCGACTACACCGTCGACGGCGGCCATGCCGCCATGCAGCGCATCCTGAGCCGCAACGATCGCAGCCGGCACGTCACCATCTTCGCCGCCAATGACCTGATGGCGCTCGGCGCTATGATGGCCGCACGGGAGGCCGGAAAGTCCTGCCCAGCGGACGTGTCCATTCTCGGTTTCGATGGCATCCCCGCCGGCGCGTTTTCCTGGCCGGGCCTCACGACCATCGAAAAGCCGGCGCGCGCCCTTGGCCGTCGCGCCATCGAGAGCCTCTACGATGAGATAGCGGGTCGCGCCGATCATGGCCGGATCTATCTCCCTTGCCGGATGATCGAGCGCGGCTCGCTTGCCGACCTGTCGGCGCAGCCCAGCCGCCAGCGCCAGACCGAGCGAGCCTGAGACATGGCCAGCTACGAAACGAATTCAGCAGGCACCGTTCCCGGGAACGTTCCCACAACGTCCCGCCGGGACTCGCTGAAGGTGTCCTGGCAAACGTGGTGGCCGTACTGGGCGATGATGGCGCCGGGCATCGTGTTTTTCGTGCTCTGGCACTACGTCCCGATCTGGAATGCCAAGATGGCGTTCGAGCAGGTCCGGATCATCCCGCCCAATATCTGGGTCGGGCTCAAGAACTTCCAGCTGCTGTTCGCGTCGCCGGTCTTCTATCAGGTCGTCTGGAACACGCTGATCATCTCGACGATGAAGATCGTCTTCATCTTCCCGGTGCCGATTATTGTCGCGCTGATGCTCAACGAGGTGCGCTCGGGCCGGCTGCGCAAGTTCATCCAGTCGGCAGTGTACCTGCCGCACTTCCTCAGCTGGGTTGTGATCTCGGGCATCTTCATCGCCCTGCTCGCGCCCAGCGGCGCCGTCAACGATCTGGCGCGAACCGTCGGCCTGCAGCCGGTGAACTACATGACCAATACCGGCGCCATTCGCTGGGTGCTGGTCGTATCCGAAATCTGGCGCTCGGCAGGATGGGACAGCCTGCTCTATCTCGCCGCGATCATCGCCATCGACCAGTCGCTCTACGAGGCGGCCGAAATCGATGGAGCCAACCGCTGGCAGAAAGTTCTGTTCGTCACCATCCCCGGCATCGTTCCGACGATCGCGACGCTCTTCATTCTCAATATGGGCATGTTCCTGAGCGCAGGGCTCGATCAGGTGTTCAACATGCAGAACGCCGTCAACCTGTCGACGATCGATATCATCGACACCTACGTCTATCGCATCGGCCTGCAGACGGGTGAGTACGCTCTCGCCACCGCTGCCGGTCTGTTCAAGGGCGTCATCGGCTTCATCCTCATCATCGCCGCACACCTGGTGAGCAAGCGGCTGACCGGCCGGGGTGTGTGGTAGTGACCAGCATCGAAGAACCGATTGCCCCGCTATCATCCGCTCAGGAGCGTGTCGACGCACCTCGCGCAGCCATCGGCCGTACCCCGCTCGAACGCATCGAATACGCCATCATCGTTTCGACCCTGCTCGCCATGGTGGTGCTGACCGTTCAGCCGATCCTCAACCTGCTCGCCATCTCGTTCTCGGAAAATGCGCGCGTGCCGGGAATGAGCGGGCTCACCATCATTCCGGCAGGGTTTTCGCTCGATGTCTGGAACGTGCTGATCCATCATCCGAGCGTGCAGCGCGGCATGCTCAATTCGATCGGCATCACCGCTTTGGGGACGCTGATCAACGTGACCCTGACGACGATGATGGCATGGGGCCTGTCGCGACCCGGCCTGCCCGGCCGCCGCCTCGTCTATGTGCTCGTGCTGGTGACCATCGTGTTCGAGCCCGGCATGTTGCCCGACTATTTCTTCAACAAGCAGTTCGGCCTGCTCGATACCTATTGGTCGGTGATCCTCTACAAGGCCGTAAACGCCTGGTACCTCATCATCCTCGTGCGCTTCTTCGAGGAAATCCCCGAAGACCTGGTGGAGGCCGCCCGCATCGACGGCGCCAACCCCTTCCAGATTTTCTGGATGGTGGTGCTGCCGCTCGCGAAGCCGGCCATTGCGACCATAGCGCTGTTCTACATCGTCTTTCACTGGAACGAGTTCTTTCGCCCGCTCCTCTATCTCAACGACGTCAACAAGTGGCCGTTGCAGCTGGTGCTGCGCCAGTTCGTCGTCGAGGGTGACAAGCTCTCGATCGTGGGTATCGAGGACATGGGCAAGTTCACCGGCGCCAGCCAGATCGACCTGCGCGCCTTCAAGGCCGGCATGATCATCCTGACCATCGCGCCGATCCTGCTTATCTACCCGCTGATCCTCAAGTTCTTCACCAAGGGCACCATGACCGGTGCGGTGAAGGGATGAGGCCGACAGTACTTTCCGACACCGCCAACCAAACCAATAAGCATAACGGAGGAGATACTCATGCTTAGACGACACCTGCTGATGGCCACCGCCGCCATTGCACTGACGACCGCGATGGCCGGCACCGCCTTCGCCGATCCCATCGTGCTGCGCATCGTCGCGGGCGACCTGGTACCGGACGATCCGGCATCCGAGAACTACATCAAGAACATCGAAGCCGGCGTCAAAGCCATGGACGGCACCGATGTCGATCTGCAGATCGTGCCGATTGCCGCCTCGTCCTATGCCGACAAGCTCAGCGCGCTGCTGCTCGGCGGCGATATCCCCGACATCATCTATTTCCAGGGCGGCGACCAGAAGATGGTCGAGCAGGGCATCCTCGCCGACCTCAACCCGCTCATCGCCAACACCAAGTACCTCAAGGGCGAGCTCTACGGTCACAACGTCGAGCGCATGAAGAACTACCCCTACCTCGTCTACAACTTTCCGCCGCGCGCACCCCAGCCGGTGATCCGCACCGACTGGCTGGAAAAGCTCGGCGGCAAGAAGCCGGAGACGGTGGAAGAGTACACCGCCTTCTTCCAGGCGATCCACGACGCCGACCTCGACGGCGACGGCACACCGGGCAACACGCTTGGCCTCACCGCTTACGTGAACACCAACGAGCTCGACGACATCTTCAACCAGGCCTTCGGCATCACCGGCTCCTGGATGAAGGACGCGAGCGGCCAGGTCGTGTCTTCGCGAGTCACTGACCAAGAGAAGGCAAAGATCACGTACTACGCCGATCTCGCGGCGAAGGGCCTGTTCGACAAGGAATACGTCACCAACAAGTTCGACGTGAAAGAAGACAAGTTCTACACCGGCAAGGCCGGCGTGATCTTCGGCTCCTCTGCTGAAACCGTCGGCATCTATGGCGGCAAGATGGACGCGGCGCATCCGGGCGAGAATCTCTCCCTCACGCTGCTGCCCGTTCCGTCGGGCCCCGGCGGCCAGGGACTCCAGGCCGTCGACGTTTCCAAGGAGAGCCGCGGCTGGGCCATCTCGGCGGTGTCGCCTCCCGAGAAGCAGGACGCGGCCATGAAGGTGATGGACTTCCTCGCCAGCCCCGAAGGCCAGATTGTCGATCGTATGGGCATCGAGGGCGTGCAGTACACCAAGGCGGCCGACGGCACGATCACCATCAACCCGGACATGTCGACCTGGTATGCGCGCTTCTCCTACGCGCCGAACTGGACGCCGCCGACCGAGTGGCGCTCGCAGGCCTCGCTCGACTTCCTTGCCAGCGTCAACAAGTGGTTCAAACCCGACAACAGCTTCGTCTGGCCGGCCGAATATGCGCCCGACGTGGATGCGGCCGAGAACGTGTACCGCTCGTGGGTCGCCAAGTTCATCACCGGCGAAGCCGGCATGGACCAGTGGGACGCTTATGTGGCCGAATGGAACGCCGCCGGCGGCCAGCGCCTCACCGACTATGCGAGGACTGTCGTTAAATGACGAGTGAAGACGAAGGACTGTCCCTCAAGGGACGGATCCGCGCGCTTCTGCATGGCGTCGCCCTTGGCGACGCCCTCGGTGCCCCGGTCGAGAAGCTCTCGGCCGGGGATATCCGCGAGCGCTATGGCCGCGTGACATCGCTTGCGACGCGCTGGCACAAGATGGACCTGCCCGAGGCGGCGCGGAATGGCCGCGTGCGCGGCAACGGCATCGTCACCGACGATACGCTGATGACGCTCTGCCTCACTGCCATCTACGATCAGGAACGGCGCCACCTCGACGCCTGGGACATGGCGAAGGGCATGGTGCAGCAGATCGGCTGGATCCCCCGCTATATCCCCGAACTGCAGCGCGAGACCATGCTGGTCGAGCGCCTGTTTTACCCCGAAAAATGGATTTTCCAGCGCCACCAGCTCTCGGCCGTCGACCCCCGGCAGGGCGGCATCGGCAACATGGTGAACTGCGGCGCCGCGATGTACATCGCGCCCATCGGCGCAGCCAATGCCTGCGATCCGCGGGCTGCCTATGAAGAAGCCATCGCCTTTGCCTCCGGCCACCAGCAGAGCTACGGCCTCGAGGCTGCCGGTGTCATGGCCGCTGCCGTCGCTGCCGCGTTCGTGCCCGAGGCCTCGATCGACGATGTCGTCGACGCCGCCATCAGCGTCGCCAAGGATGGCACGTGTCACGCCATCCACGATATTGCCGAAGCCGCGCAGCTCCTGAAGCAACAGGGCGCCGGCCACGCCGAAGTAACCGCCGAGTTCCATCGTGTCATCGCGCAGTACTCGGTCATCGGCGACGACGTGAACCATTCCTCTGCCAAAGCGGGACAGGCGACAGGCGCCTATCAGCCATCGCGGCTGCATGCCATCGAGGAACTGCCGCTGGCCCTCGGCTTCGCCATCGTCAACGGTGCAGACTTCCGCACGTCGATCGAGGACGGCATCAATTCCGGCCGCGACACGGATTCCATCGGCGTGATGGCCGGCGCCATTCTCGGCGCGCTGCACGGCGAAGCCGTCATCGCCGAAGCCGACCGCCGGCAGCTCGATGAGGTGAACCATTTCGACCTCACCGCCGAAGCGGACCGCTTCACCGCCGCCGTGCTCGACATCATGGCCGCCGACCGGCAGCGCGCCAGCGACGTGGGACGCGATCGCGCTTCCCTCACCACCAAGCCAGCGGCCAGCAAGGTCGCCTGAACTCAAGCGTCAAGGAACTCACGTGAATACCCAAGAGACTTACGAGCGCATCTATGCCGGCTTCATCGCCAAGGCGATCGGCGTGCGGCTGGGCGCGCCCGTGGAGCCCACCATCTGGACGCTCGAGCGCATCGAAAAGACCTAGGGCGAGGTGACGCAATACCTACACGATTTCAAGAACTTCGCCGCCGACGACGACACGAACGGCCCGGTCTATTTCATCCGTGTGCTGCGCGACTACGGCCTCGATTTCACCGCCGAGCAGGAAGGAAAGACCTGGCTCAACTACGCGGCCGAGGAACACGGCATGTACTGGTGGGGTGGTTTCAACCGCTCAACCGAACACACCGCCTACCTCAATCTCAAGAACGGCATTCCGGCGCCGCTATCGGGTGCCATCGCGACCAACGGCGCGGCAGTGGCCGAACAGATCGGCGGCCAGATCTTCATCGACAGCTGGGGCTGGCTCAACCCCGGCAACCCGCAGCGCGCGGCGGATATGAGCGCTCGCGCCGCCTCCGTCGCGCATGACGGCAACGGGCTGCACGGCGCCCGCTGGGTCGCGGCAGCAATCGCACAGGCTTTCGTCGCGAAATCCATCGACGAGATCGTCGCCGCTGCCATGGCGACCATCCCCGGTGACAGCGAGTATGCCCGTGTCGCCAAGGCGGTGATTGCTCACCACAAAGCGCACCCCGACGATTGGCGCGGCTGCCAGCGCATGCTGATCGCCGATTTCGGCTACGACCGCTATCCCGGCGTTTGCCACATCATTCCCAATGCCGGCGTGCTGATCATGGCCGTGCTATACGGCAACGGCGACCTGCCGGGCACCGCCGAGATAGCGACGATGGCCGGCTGGGATACCGACTGCAATGCCGGCAACGCGGCGGCGATCATCGGCACCTTCCAGGGCCTGCAGCCCGGCTGGGACAAGTACCGCAAGCCCATCAACGATTTCCTCGTCGTCTCCGGCGTGCTGGGCACGGTCAACATCCTCGATATCCCGACCTTCGCGCGTGAACTGACCGTGACCGGCCAGCGCCTCAATGGCGAGACACCCGATGCGCTGTGGTCCGCCGATTTCGAGCGCCGCGGCCTGCGCTTCGATTTCGATGCGCCTGGCTCAACCCACGGCTTCCGCACCGACGGGCTCAACCGTATCCTCCTGCGCCACAGCGACGAGGTGCACACGGAGAACTCGCGCGGCTCGCTCGAAATCCAGCTCGACCGGCTCGAGCGCGGCCAGGGTGGACGCGTGTTCTACAAGCCGTGGTACCGCCAGTCCGAGTTCGACGACGAGCGCTACCGCCCGATGCTCACCCCGGTGGCCGACAACGGCCAGGTCGTGCGCTTCAAGCTCAAGCTCGATCCTTGGAACGGCGACGGCAATCTGCGCGTCGTCCCCTATTTGCGCCGCGGCATGAGCGGAGCTATCGAGGAAGTCGGCTCCTGGCAAATCCCGGCCAGCGCAGACTGGCAGCAATATGAATTCGCCATCCCCGATACCAGCGCCGAAGCCGTGGACGAGATCGGCGTGCTGGTAGAATATTTCGGGCGCGTGAAGTTCCTCGGCCGGCTCTACCTCGCCGATTTCGAAGTCGGTGGACCGGGCAAGGTGACCATCGACGCCAGGCTCGAGAAGATGGAATGGGGCGGCGTCACGCGTTTCACCTGGAACCGTGGCAGCTGGACCCTGCTCGACGGCCAGATCCACGCCCATACCGCCGCCGACGCCGACGCCTGGACCGGCAACGCCTACCTGCGGGACCAGAAGGTCACCGCGACGCTCACGCCGCTCGCCGGCAAATCGCATCTCGTCTCTGCCCGCGTGCAGGGCACGTCCCGCTTCTACGCCGGTGGCTTCGAAGGCGATGATGTGGTGATCGTGAAGCAAGATCACGGCACGACCGTGCTGGCGCGTGCGCCGTTCAAGCGCGAGCTGGGCAAGACCTATGTCGTGGCACTCAGCGCCATCGGCGACAAGCTGACGCTAACCGTCAACGGCAGGGACCTGCTCACCGCCACGGACAATGCCTATCGCTACGGCATGGGCGGACTGCGGCTCGCCACCGCGGGCCGCATGACGGTGAGCCGCCTGGAGATCGAGGACTTTGCCTGAGGCTGTGCATTTCGACGAGACGGCGAAGGGTCCACTGCGCGGTGTGCGCGTAGTGGACTTGAGCCGCCTCGTTGCCGGGAACATGCTGAGCCTGCAGCTCGGCGATTTCGGCGCCGATGTCATCAAGGTCGAGCCGCCCGAAGGCGATCCGCTGCGGCAGTGGAAGGATGAAGGACACGCGCTGTTCTGGAAAGTCTATGGCCGCAACAAGCGCTCCCTCACGCTGAACCTGCGCGAAGCAGACGGCATGGCGGCGCTGAAGGCGCTGCTCAAGACGGCCGACGTTTTCATCGAGAACTTTCGACCCGGCACGCTTGAACAGATGGGGTTGGCGCCCGACACGCTGCTCGCCGAAAATCCGGACCTGATCGTCGTTCGCATTTCCGGCTTCGGCCAGACCGGACCCTACGCCCACCTGCCCGGCTTCGGCTCGATCGTCGAAGGCATGAGCGGCTTCGCGCATCGCAACGGCTTCGCCGATCGCGAACCCGTACTGCCACCACTTGCGCTGGCCGACATGATCGCCGGCATCTACGGCGCTTCGTCGGTAGTAACGGCGTTGTTCGCCCGCGAGAAGGGACTGTCGCGCGGGCAGGTGATCGACCTGAGCCTGCTCGAACCCACCGTTTCGGTGCTCGGCCCCGAAGCCGCACTCTACAAAGTCACCGGCAAGACCAAAATGCGCTCCGGCAGCGCATCGAACACGTCGAGCCCGCGCAATGTCTATCGCGCCCGCGACGGCATGTATCTCGCCGTGTCAGGATCGACGCCGCAGATCGCCAAGCGCATCCTCGAAGTCATCGGCCGCGCCGACATGCTCGATGACCCGCGCTTCGCCACCAACGAGGCTCGCGTGAAGCATCGCGCGTTGGTCGACGAGGCCGTCGGCGGCTGGTTTGCGCAGCACGATCACGACGAGGCCCTGCGCATCATGCGCGAGGCCGGCGCCACGGTGGGCCCGATCTTCTCCCCCGCCGACGCCGCAGCCGATCCGCATTTCGCAGCGCGCGGCGTGACGGTGGAGGCCGACGATTCCGACTATGGCGCACTGCCGATGCACAATATCGTGCCGCGCATGTCCGCCACCCCCGGCGTATGGCAGCGCCCTGCCCCGCGCATCGGTGAACACAACGAGGAAATCCTGCGCGAACTGGGTCTCGCCAAATGAAACTGCGCTCGCTGCTCTATGTGCCCGCGCATTCCGAACGTTTTGTCGCCAAGGCGCATGAACGCGGCGCCGACGGCATCATCCTCGACCTCGAAGACTCGGTGCCCGATGCTGACAAGGATAAGGCACGCGATGGCCTGCCCCAGTCGCGCGCTTTCGTTGGCCGCAACGGAGCGGCCGTCTTCGTGCGCATCAATTCGGGCGCGCGGCAGGACGCCGATGCAGGGGCCGCCAAGTCTGCTCATGCCACCGGCCTCGTCGTCGCCAAAGCCGATCTCGGCGCGCTCGATGCGCTCGGCAGTCTCGGCCTACCGCTGATCGCCATGCTCGAGAGCCCCGCAGCCATCCTCGATGCCCGAGATTTCGCACGGCATAAAGCAGTGACCGGCCTCATTGTTGGCAGCGAGGATCTCGCTACCGAACTCGGCGCCACGCCGACGCCGGAGGTTTTGCGTACGCCAAAGCTGCTCGTTCACTATGCAGCCAAGGCTGAAGGCAAGCTGAGCCTCGGCCTGCTACGCTCGGTCGCCGACTACAACGATCTCTCCGCGATAGAGGCTGCCGCACAAGAAGCACGCCAGCATGGCTTCGACGGAGCGACCTGTGTGCACCCGTCGGTGATTCCGGTCCTAAACACAGCCTTCGCGCCGAGTGCCGATGAGACCGCATGGGCCCAACGCGTCATCGACGCCGCTAAGTCCGGCGCTGGCGCCTTCACTGTCGATGGCCGCATGGTCGATGCTCCGGTGATCGCCCGCGCCCGGCGCATCCTCGAAGGCTGATGCTGGAGGGGTCTGTTCGCGCAGACAGCGAAGCCACGTTTTCACCGCAGACTCACTGAACGCTTCGCGTCCCACGAGGAGGGCGTAGTGATGTCAGAGTTCGGTGAAGCCGTGCAGCATGAGCGGATGCGTTTGTCGGCGCTCATTTCAGAGGCCAGAGAAAAGATCGCGGAGCTGCTCGACCAGGTCGCGGCGGACGAGCAGCGGATCGAGGCGCTGGACGCCTACGACCGGGTGAAAACCGGCAAGGTTTCGGCCGGCAAGGGCGCCAAGAAGGGCGCAAGGCGGCCCAAAGCTGCGCCGGCAGAGGAGCCGGAAGAGCCGCCGAACGAGTGACCTAACCTAACCTGCTGGCAGGAATTTGGTGCTAAACGTGCCTGCCAATGGCGAAGGCACCTCTTTCCACCTACCGGCAGAAACGCGATTTCTCCCGTACGAGTGAACCCGCCGGCGGCGACACCGCCGACGGGAGCAATCGCTTTGTCATCCACAAGCACTCGGCGACGGCAGACCACTATGACCTGCGCCTCGAACTCGACGGGGTGCTGAAGAGCTGGGCTGTCCCCAAGGGCCCTTCGCTCAACCCCGCCGACAAGCGCTATGCCGCAGAGACCGAAGATCACCCGATCGAATATCTCGACTTCGAGGGCGTGATCCCCGAAGGCGAGTATGGCGGTGGACCGATGATCGTGTGGGACACCGGCACCTTTGCGCCGATGAATGACCCGCAGGAAGGACTGGCCAAGGGCGACTTCAAGTTCCGGCTGTGGGGCGAAAAGCTGAAGGGCGGCTGGGTGCTCATCCGCATGAAGGCGAAAGCCGGTGACAGCAAGAACAACTGGCTGTTCGTCAAGGAGAAGGACACCGGCGTCGACACCAAGACCGACATTCTGGCGACGCGACCCGAAAGCGTGAAATCGGGCCTCACCATCGAGAAGTTGCTCGCCCAGGACAGCGGCCGGAAGAAGTCCAAGGCCTCTGCCAGGGCCAGGCCCGTATCGCTCGATCCATCCAAACTCGCCGGTGCGCGCAAGGCCGACATGCCGCGCAGCATGAAGCCCCAGCTCGCCTCGCAGACCGACACGCCGCCCAAGGACGACGGCAAGTGGCTGCACGAGATCAAGTTCGACGGCTATCGCACGATTGCGATGGTGGAAGGCGGCAAGGTGCGCCTCCTCACCCGCACCGGCCTCGACTGGACGAAGAAATACGGCGTGCTGGCCGATGCCTTCGCCGCGCTCCCGTGCAAGCAGGCGATCATCGATGGCGAGGTCGTCGTCGTCGATGAAACCGGCGTCAGCCACTTCGCCGATCTGCAGCAGGCGCTCAGCGACGGCACCAGCGAACAGCTGACCCTCTTCGCCTTCGACCTCATGTATCTCGACGGCTACGACCTGACCAAAGTCGCCCTCGGCGAACGCAAGGCGCTGCTCGGAGCCTTGCTGGCGCCGCTCGCCTCAAGCAGTTCGGCGATCCATTTCAGCGACGGCTTTGCCGGGGACGGCAACGCGCTCTACGAACGCGCCTGCGAGATGGGCCTCGAAGGGATCGTTTCGAAGCGCGTGGACGCGCCCTACATCGAGACGCGCAGCAAGACCTGGATCAAGGTCAAGTCGCTGCAGGTCGGCGATTTCCCGATCGTTGGGTACACGCTGTCACCCGCGCAAGGGGGCATCGGTGCCATTGCCATCGGCGAGTGGGTGAACGGCGAACTCGAATATCGCGGCAAGGTCGGCACCGGATTCTCGGGTAGCGAGCTGACGACGATCCTGCGCAAGCTGCAGCCGCTCGCCGATGGCGCCGAGCGCCTGCCCGGCATGCTGAAGGATGTCATCGCCGTCCGCCCCGTCATCGCTGCGCGTGTGCACTACGCCAACCTCACCGCCGACAATGCGGTTCGTCACGGCGTGTTCAAAGGCTTGCGTGAGCCGGAGCTGAAGGCGAGCGCCGCACCTGCCAAGCGCAAGCGGCTCATTTCCGACGCCGACCTCGCCAACATCTGGGTGACCAACCCGACGCGCCGTCTGTTCGGCAAGGCTGGACCCACCAAGCTCGATGTCGCGATCTACTACGCCGCGGTGGGCGACTTCATGCTGCCGCATATCTTTGGCCGCCCGGTTTCGCTGGTACGCAGCCCGAGCGGGCGGCTCGACGACATCTTCTTCCAGCGCCACCCGTTCACCGGCATGCCGGCGACAATCGGCTCGTTCGAGACCACGACATCGGACGAAACCGAAGCACGCAAATACATCTCGGTTGAGGATGCCAAGGGCTACCTCGCTCTCGCCCAGTTCGGCGTGATCGAGTTCCACGCCTGGGGCTGCCACTGGGCCACGGCGCTCGAAAAGCCGGATCGGGTTATCTTCGACCTCGACCCGGGCGAGGGCATCAAGTTCAAGCAGATCGTCGACGCCGCCTTCTATGTGAAGGACTTCCTCGAGGCCCGCGGGCTGAGCCCCTTCGCCAAAACTTCTGGCGGCAAGGGCCTGCACGTCGTCGTGCCGCTGAAACCCAGGCTCGACTGGAAAAAGGCCCACGCCGCGACCGGCGAGATCGCAACCGCCATCGCCAAGGCGGCGCCGGAGACCTTTGTTGTCAACATGTCCAAGGACAAGCGCACCCGGCGCATCTTCATCGATTTCCACCGCAACGCCCGCAGCGCCACGGCCGTTGCCCCTTACAGCCTGAGGGCGCGGGCCAACCTGCCGGCGTCAACACCTGTTAACTGGAGCGATTTGAGGTCCATCGACGCTCCGGAGGATTTGAATTATTCTACTTTGCCGGGAATTTTGAACGTTTCCGGCGATCCATGGGCGGCAATGGATCAGGCTGCGGGCGATCTCGCGGCTGCGCTGAAACCGTCGAAGTAGCTGAGTAGGAGCGACAAATGGCACCCAGAGCCAGTTGGAAAGGTTACATCAAGCTGAGTCTCGTGAGTTGCCCGGTGCGGCTCTATCCGGCCGTCAGTGGCTCGGAGCGTATCAGCTTCAACCAGCTCCACAAGGACACGCACAACCGGATCAACATGAAGCCGGTGGATCCCGAACTGGGCCTCGTCGAGCGCTCGGACCTCGTGCGCGGCTACGAGTATGAGGACAAGCAGTACATCATCATCGAGGATGAAGACCTCGACGCGGTCCGCATCGAAGCGAACCACACACTCAACATCGAGGCCTTCGTCGATGAAGCCGACATCGACGTGATCTACCAGGACTCGCCCTACTATCTCGCGCCCGACGGCAAGATGGCGGAGGAGACCTTTGCCGTGCTGCGCGACGCCATGCGGGCTGCCGGCAAGGTGGCGATCGCCCGCCTGGTGATGGCGAGCCGCGAGCGCGTCGTGACCATCGGGGCGCGCGACAAGGGCATGTTTGTCACCACGCTGCGCGACCCACGCGAGGTGCGTGCGACCAGCACCTATTTCGACGAGATCCCCGAGATCAAGGCCGATCCCGAAATGCTGCAGCTAGCCGAAAAGCTGATCGAGCAGAAGGTCACCAAGTTCGACCCCAAGCAGTACGAGGATCGCTACGAGACGGCGCTGATGGAGATGATCAAGCAGAAGCTCAAGGGACACAAGCCCATCATCGCGGCAGCACCCGAGCGCGGCAACGTCATCAATCTCATGGATGCGCTCAAGGCCAGCCTCGGCCAGGCCAAACCCGCCGCACCAAGCAAGTCCAAGGGTGAGCCGGCGGAGAAGAAGACGACCGCCAAGCCCTCGCTCAAGCAGGCCGTCGCCGCATCGAAAGCCGCATCGGCAAAGGCTCCGGCCAAAAAGAAGGCGGGCTAAGCCTCAATGGCTCCTGCCACGCCCAGCATCGGCATTGTGGGAGCGCTGCGCGCGTTTCCACAGCGCCTGGCTGCACGAGCGGTGGCAACACGCGGCGGCAGGCTTCGGCGCGGTATAACGCGCCAGACCAGGCGGGTCGTGCTCGGTCGCAAGCTGCTCGACAAGCTGAGCGAAGCCGAGATCGAAGCGCGCATCGACGCGCTGCACGATGCCGGACTGCAGCTAATCAGCGAGAACGGCTTCCTGCGCTGGCTGCACCTGATGGAGACGCCCGAGCGTTCCGCCATGTCGCGCCAGTCGCTGCTCGACCAGAGCAAACTCGGAGCCGACACGTTCGATCGCCTCGCTCTCTTCGATGCCTTCGAGCACGACGCTGAGCCCTTCTCCTTCCGGGACCTGATCCTTGCCAAGAAATATGCCGGCCTCATCGCCGGCGGCGCCAGCTGGGGTGCCGTGGTCCGCTCGGTCCACAATGCCGGCCCGGTGTCGTCGCTGACCGCGCTGTCATTGCATCCGGGTGGCCCGCAGAAGATCTACGCTGCCGAAGGCGAGCATCGCAGCGAACTCGACGGCCAGCGCCTCTTGCCTCTCGAGCCGGTGGACGACGACAGCGAGCAGTACTTCACGCTCGCCGAGGATGCGGAGATGGCCGGGCTTTTGGCCGAGGCGACCGTGCTCTACGCCCGCTGCCTGTCGCTCGACCCCTCGGACTCCATGGCCGCCTATAACCGCGCCAATTGCTTCCGCACGCTCGGCGAAACCGACGAGGCGCAGGCCGCCTACGCCCTTGCGATAAAGATCGACCCGGCTTTCGTGGAAGCCTGGTTCAACTATGCCTGCCTGCTGAAGGACGAAGGACGCATCGGGGCGGCGCGCACCCATTTCCTCCGCGCCATCGCGATCGACCCGGCCTATGCGGATGCCGTTTACAATCTTGCGACGCTCGAATTCGACGCCCGGAATTTCCCGGACGCACGGCAATGGTGGAGCCGCTATCTCGAACTTGACGCCGACAGCGAATGGGCGCGGACCGCCACGCGCGGCATCGCCTTCATCGATCTCAACGGCCGGAAGAGCGCCGGCTAGCGGTTGATCGAGCGGCTGAAGCGCGCCAGAGCGTTACCGCTGGGACAGAGCACCAAGGAAAGACATGCCCACGAGTTTCATGTTCGACGGTCCGGAGGACGCACGCGTAACCGTCCTGCTTGCGCACGGCGCCGGTGCTCCGATGGACTCGGCCTCGATGAACGCCACCGCCAAGGCGCTCTCTTCAGCGGGCATGCGCGTCGCCCGCTTCGAGTTCGGCTACATGGCGGCGCGACGGGTGGGCGAGCGCAAGCCACCGCCAAAAGCGGAGAAGGTCATCCCCGAATATTTTGCCGCCATCGACGATCTCGGCCCGACCGACGGTCCTTTGATCATCGGCGGCAAGTCAATGGGTGGCCGCGTCGCCAGCATGGCGGCGGATGCGCTGTTCGATGCAGGTCGCATCGCCGGTCTGCTCTGCCTCGGCTATCCGTTTCATCCGCCGGGCCGCCCCGAGCAGTTGCGCACCGCACATCTGCTGGGTCTCAGGACGCCCGCGTTGATCTGCCAGGGAACACGCGACGAGTTCGGCGACCGGCACGAAGTCGACGAATTCGGCCTTTCTGACGAGATCGAAGTCTCCTGGCTCGAGGACGGCGACCACGACCTGAAACCGCGCAAGGCGATCTCCGGCTTCACCACCGCGCAACACCTTCAGGCGGTGGCCGACAAGGTCGTCGAGTGGACGGGGCGCATCGCGCCGTAGCGATGAAGATCGCCACCTTCAACATCAACAACGTCAACCGCCGACTGCCCAACCTGCTGGCCTGGATGAAGCGCGCAAAGCCCGACGTCGTGTGTCTCCAGGAACTGAAGGCGACTGACCGGCAATTTCCGCGCACGGCCATCGCCGATGCTGGCTACGGCGCCGTCTTCGTGGGTCAATCCGCATGGAACGGCGTCGCCATCCTCGCGCGAGGGGTCGATCCCGTGCTGACGGCAACGGCCCTTCCCGGCGACGATGAGGACGAACAGGCGCGCTACATCGAGGCGGCAGTCGATGGCATCGTCATCGCCTCGCTCTATGCGCCAAACGGCAATCCGCAGCCGGGCCCGAAGTTCAAATACAAACTAGCCTGGATGGAGCGGCTCCAGGCGCATGCGCAGGACCTTCTGGACAGCAAGCTGCCGGTGGTGCTCGCCGGTGACTATAACGTCGTTCCGGAGCCGCGCGACATCTACGTTACGACATCTTACCGCGACAATGCGCTGGTGCAGCCGGCACCACGCCAGGCCTTTGCCGACCTGCTCGCTCAAGGCTGGACCGACAGCCTGCGCAAGAAGCACCCGGACGACCCGGCGCTTTACACATTCTGGGACTACATGCGGAACCGCTGGGAGCGGAACGGCGGCATGCGCCTCGACCATTTGCTACTGAGCAAGTCGGTAGCGCGTCGCCTGAAGGACGCCGGGGTCGATCGAGAGGTTCGTGGCGAAGAGGGGGCGAGTGACCACGCCCCCGTCTGGATCACGCTGAAATAAAAGGCTCAGCCGTGGTTCATCACCACGGTCTTGCTGCGGGTGAATTCTTCCAGAGCCTGGAAGCCCTTCTCGCGCCCATGCCCGCTTTTGCCGATGCCGCCGAACGGCAGCTCGATGCCGGCGCCCGCGCCGTAACAATTGACGAATATCTGCCCGGCGCGAATCCGTTTCGCCATTCGCATCTGCCGTCCGCCGTCGCGCGTCCACACCGCGCTGACAAGGCCGTACTCCGTATCGTTGGCGAGGCGCACCGCATCTTCCTCGTCCTCGAAGGTCAGCGCCGCGAGCACAGGCCCGAAAACCTCTTCCTTCGCCAGCTCGCTGTTGCGCGCCACATCGGCAAACATCATCGGCGGCACGTAGAAGCCGCCCGACGGCACACCTGCCTCGATCTTCCCTTCTGCGACCACCGCCGCTCCCGACGCCTTGGCGCGGTCGATGAAACCCTGCACGCGATCGCGCTGCCGGGATGAGATGATGGGGCCAGCATCCTTGTTCATGGCAGGCGTGCCGACGCGCAGCGTGGCGAAGGCTTCACCGAGCTTTTTGAGGAAAGCGTCCTTTGCCTTTGCCTCGATCAGCACTCGGCTGCCCGCCGAGCAGGTCTGCCCGGTATTCTGGATGATGGCGCGGCAGATGACCGGTATGGCCGCGTCGAAATCGGCATCCGCGAACACCACATGGGCCGACTTGCCGCCGAGTTCGAGCGTGCAGTCAATGAAGTGATCGGCGCAGAGCTTCTGGACCTGCTGCCCCACGACCGGCGAGCCGGTGAACGAAACGAAATCGACGCCCTGGTGACTGACCAGCGCAGACCCTGCCGTCACACCGCGCCCGGTCACGACGTTGATCGCGCCCTGGGGGAAGCCGGCTTCCATCGCGAGCTCTGCAAGGCGCAGCGTGCTGGCGCAGGCATCCTCGGCGGGCTTCAGCACAACCGCATTGCCCGTCGCGAGCGCGGGCGCCAGCGTGCGGCCGAACATCTGCAGCGGATAGTTCCACGGCAGGATGTGACCCGTCACACCGTGCGCTTCGCGCAGCGTCGCTACAAAGAAGCCGTTGAGATAAGGCACCGTCGTGCCGTGCAGCTTGTCGGCACCGCCGCCGTAGAACTCGAAATAGCGGATCAGCGCCGTTGCATCCGCCTTGGCCACATTGAGCGGCTTGCCGGTATCCTTGGCCTCGAGATTGGCGAGTTCTTCGGCGTGATCGGCGATCAGCGCCGAGAACTTGCTCAGCAACCGCCCGCGCTCGGTCGCCGTGAGCTTCCCCCAGGCGCCGGTCTCGAACGCAGCACGCGCGGCCCGCACCGCCTTGTCCACGTCGCCGGCGCTGCTGTCGGCGATACTGCCGAAGGTCTCGCCGGTGCTGGGGTCGATGCTCGGCAGGGTGGCGCCGGTTTCCGCCGGGGACCAGTCGCCATCGATGAAATTGGCTGCCGAACTATCCATAGACTTCTCCTTCGCGGCTTTCCGCCGTCGCTTTTCGCCGCTGTTTTAGCCCAGCAGCGGGTGCCGCGTCACGGCTCAACCGGTCGCACCACTCGCCGGTGCAATCCTGCATCGGCGCTACGGGCATCGCGATTGCGCTAGTGCGCGCGGCCTGAGGTGAGAGGATGGTGGGTGCGACAGGGATTGAACCTGTGACCCCCGCCGTGTGAAGGCGATGCTCTCCCGCTGAGCTACGCACCCATCCTGCCGGGACGCCGAAAGGCGTTGTATTCCAAGGAGATGGTGGGTGTAACAGGGATTGAACCTGTGACCCCTACCATGTCAAGGTAGTGCTCTCCCGCTGAGCTATACACCCATCGTCCTGGGACGCCGGGCAAGCCCGGCGCGGCGGATAGACCATAAATTGCAGGGACGGGCAAGACCACCTTTGCCGCGCCCGGAGTCAGGCGGCCAACAGCCGTTCGACTTCGTTCACGAGGTCCTTGAGATGGAAGGGCTTGCTGAGCACGGAAGCATCGCGCGGCGCGTCGCTATCGGGGTTCAGCGCTACGGCGGCGAAGCCGGTGATGAACATCACCTTGAGGTCCGGATCAAGCTCAGTGGCGCGACGCGCCAGTTCGATCCCGTCCATTTCGGGCATCACGATATCGCTGAGCAGCAGCGAAAAAGGCTCCTCGCGCAGCCGCTCATAGGCCGACTTGCCATTATCGAAGGAAACGACGTCGTATCCGGCGTTCTTGAGCGCCCGCGTCAGGAACAGGCGCATGTCGTTATCGTCTTCTGCCAACAGAATCCGCTTCATCGCCGCCACACGCCCCACCGCCCTGGAACTCAATCGCGGGATGTTTAATCGAGTTTTGCCCTTTGGCAACCGGGGAACCGCCGATCCCGCATCGGTGAGCGGCTGGACAAAGAGCCAACTCCGGTAGCAGGATTGGCGGTATCGTCGCTTTTTCAGCGGGTATTCGGGTGAGATCGGACTATTGGGACAGACCAGCCTTCGAGACGGTGCGGCCCCGCCGCCTCATGTCTCCGGCGGTGTTCAATTCCGCCCATTCCGGCCGCGACTATCCCGAGCGCTTTCTCACCATGACACGGCTCGACCAATTGTCGATCCGCCAGTCCGAAGACGCCTATGTCGATGATCTCTTCAGCCGCGCGCCCCATGCCGGTGCGCCGCTGCTCCGGGCGCATTTCCCGCGCGCCTATCTCGACGTGAATCGCGAACCGTGGGAGCTCGATCCCACCATGTTCACGGAGCCGCTGTCGGAGCGCTTCAACACCACCAGCCCGCGTGTCGCAGCGGGGATCGGCACGCTGGCCAAGGTGGTGGCCGAGAACAAGCCGATCTATCGCGAGCCGCTCACCCTCGAGGACGCGCAGATGCGCATCGAGGGCATCTATCATCCCTACCATTCGACACTGCAGCGCCTGCTGACCGATGCCATCTCGAGCTTCGGCATCGCTGTGCTCGTCGATTGTCACTCGATGCCGCGCATTGCGCGCAGCGGCGACCGTGCTGCGCCTGATATCGTGCTGGGCGACCGCTACGGCACCACCTGCGCCACCGGCATCGTCGATCTCGTCGAGATGATCTTTGCGGGCGCCGGCCTGCGTGTTGCCCGCAACCGCCCATATGCCGGCGGCTTCATCGCCCGGACCTATGGCCGCCCGCAGCATGGCGTCCACGCCTTGCAGGTCGAGATTTCCCGCCACCTCTACATGAACGAGGAAACGCTCGAGAAAACCGAGGGCTATGCCGCGATGCGCCAGATCATCGAGCGGTTGACGCTGGCCTTGATCGGGATCGATCTCGTTGCGCTGATCCGGGCTACCCCGTCACTCCCGCGCGCCGCAGAATCGGCGCCGCAAAGAAAATGGGCCGCGCATACGGGCGGCCCTAGTCAAGGGAGGAACGATGGTGGTTTGCAATCTGCCCAGAGAAGAGGCTGAACGCACAAACCGCCCATCCATCATGCAATTTCAGGGGTGAACTGATTTGACGCGGGTCACAAGGCGATGTGTCATCGTCAACAGGCGATCCAACTCGATTGTTGCATAAATGAATCACCGTGATGGTACGAGTGTGACTGGGCAATGATGTTCCGGCTTCGGCCAGAACAATGATCTAAAAGGGATTTCTGAAATGGTTGTGCAAGCCGGCGGCAAGGGCGGCCTCGCGGGTCTCGATAAACAGGCTGTGCGTAACACGCTGCTGGCCGCTGCCGACGCCGCTGCAATCCCGACGCTCAAGGGCTTTCGCACGCCCCTGGCTGTGGAAAACAAGTGGACCACCGGCTTCGACCCGGTGACTGAGTCGGACCGCGACGCCGAGATCGCCATCCGCGGCGTCATCGCCGAGCATTTCCCCGACCACGGCATTATCGGCGAGGAATGGGACCCCAAAGCCAGCGCCGGCGCCTTCGACTGGATTGTCGACCCCATCGACGGCACCCGTGCCTTCATCTGCGGCGTCCCTGTATGGGGCACGCTGATCGGCCTGATGCACAATGGCCGGGCCGTGGCGGGCATGATGGCGCAGCCGTTCACCGGCGAGGCCTGGCTGGGCCTCGAGGGCGAGGCGACCTACCACCGCCATGGCGAAAGCAGTCCTATCCGCGCCTCACAGGTCAAGCGGTTGAGCGAAGCCAAGATGAGCGCGACTTCGCCCGACCTGTTCGAGCTCAGCGGCACCACGGAGGTGTTCACGGCGCTGCGCAAAGCCGTGCTGCAATGCCGCTGGGGCCTCGATTGTTACGCCTACAGCCTGCTCGCTGCCGGCCAGTTCGATCTGGTGGTCGAGGCCGGCCTCAAGAATGTCGACATCGCCCCGCTCGTGCCGATCATCGAAGCCGCCGGCGGTATCGTCACGACCTGGACCGGCGAGGCGCCGGAGAAAGGCGGAAACATCGTCGCCGCCGCGACGCGCGAGTTGCACGAAGCGGCGATGGCTGTGTTGAACGGCTAAGCGCTCTGGTCCGTCACGAACGCATCGAACGCAGCAAAGACCTGGCTGCGGATTTCGTCGTTTTCCATGAACAGCTCGTGTCGCGCGGTGGGGATCACTGCGTGGCGGCCGGTGCGCATACGCAGGCCGAGCTGCTCGATAGTCGAAGTGGACACCACTTCGTCACGCGCGGCTGCCAGCATCAGGACCGGCGCCTTGAGGGCGAGCGGGAAATCGTCGCGCCCGACGAGCGCCATCGCGCGCATCGATGTCGCGGCCCAGCGGATCGTCGGCTTGCCAACGATGAGGTCTGGGCGCGCCGCCCAGGTGTGAACCGTGCGCATGTAGCGGTTGAAATCCGAGGTCAGCGGATTGCCGCCGAAGGCTCTCTCGCTTGGCAATTCGTCGGCGCCACGCCCGACGGGCGTGTGCCCGAGGCCAATGAGCGACAGTGCATCGCCGATGCGTGCCATGCCGACCGGACCGAACGGCTGATGGTCGATCATCAACATCGGCGCCGACAGGAAAATCCGGTCGAACATCATGCGGTCGCGCAGGCCGGCAAGCAGTGCGACAAGCCCACCCATCGAATGGCCGACGAGATAGAACGGCGCCGGACAATCCGGCAGCAGCACGTTGGAGTGGAAGGCGCGGAGATCCGTCAGGTAGTCGTCGAAGCGATCGACATGGCCGAGGCGGGAGCCCGGTGCCGATCGCTGCGAACCGCCCTGCCCGCGGAAATCGAACGTCGCCACCGCAAAGCCGCGCTTCTGGAAGTCCGTGACTGTCTCGAAGTACTTCTCGACGAACTCCGTGCGGCCCTGCAGCAGGCAGACGGTGCCCTTCGCGGCCCCGGCGGTCTTGGGGAAAGTCGCATAGCGCAGGCGGATGGAATCGGGCGTCTTGAACCAGCCGGCGCGAACGCCCTCCGGTGCCGGGTTTGAGGGGAGGACGGCAAGCCGCGGGCCATCGGGATCGACGATTGCATTCATGCCCATTCCCTAGCGGATTCCGCGGCGGCGCGAAACCGAGCCCCGGATGCGGAAAAGCCAGCGTCTCAGGAGAGACACTGGCTTTCCTCTGAATGTATCGCCGTGCGGGGGGCGGGTGACGGCGATCTATTCGTGTGTGCCTCTGCAGCAGACAGTCAGCACAGTTGCGGTTTTAGGACCCAGTCCCTGAAGCCGCACTGAGGGGGACATTCAGATTCCGTTCATCGGCCGGGTCCGGCCTCTTGAAGCCCCGAAATTCGCCCCTATCTCAAACCTGTTCGCCGGCAAATGCCGGGAACCGGGCCACCCGGGAATGCCATTCGCCAATGCTGGGGATGTGCATGGGACACCCGAATTCAACCACGTTGCTCATCGGAGAATGTGACCCATGACCACTGTCGATTTTACCCCCTTCTATCGCTCCACCGTCGGCTTCGACCGGCTGTTCAATCGTCTCGACGGCCTCGTCGGCCAGGAGGCGAAAACGTACCCGCCCTACAACATCGAAAAGCTGGGCGATGATTCCTACCGCATCTCGATCGCCGTCGCCGGTTTCGCCGAGAGCGACCTCGTTCTCGAGACCAAGGAAAACGGCCTCGTCGTGAAGGGTGCCAAGGCGCCCGAGTCGAGCGAGAAAGCCCGTGAGTTCCTGCATCGCGGCATTGCCGAGCGCGCCTTCGAGCTGCGCTTCCAGCTTGCCGAGCATGTGGAAGTCACCGGCGCCAGCCTCGCCAACGGCCTGCTCCATGTCGAGCTGAAGCGCGAACTGCCCGAGTCCAAGAAGCCCCGCACCATCGCCATCAACGGCATGGCGCCTAAGGCAATCGAGACCTCGGTCAACTAAAGTTCCGGTCACGGACTGCTTGAGCCGCCTCCGTCCCCCCGAGACCGGCTGAAGCGACCAGAAAGAAGGCGTGGACCAAAAGGTCCGCGCCTTTTTGATTCCGCGCCACGCGGAACCGGCCGGGGAGCCCGGGGGTTTATCGGGACAATTCGCGTCATTCCCGAGGACAAAATGCTCAAGAAGAACCCCGACATTGGCATCGAAGCCGATACGAAGGCCAAGATGATCGACCTGCTCAACGCCCGCCTGGCCGATGCGATCGACCTGGCGCTGATCACCAAGCAGGCACACTGGAACCTGAAGGGCCCGACTTTCATCGCCGTGCACGAATTCCTCGACGAAGTCCGCGAGGAACTCGATGAGCACGTCGACATCATCGCCGAGCGCGTCGCACAGTTGGACGGCATCGCACTTGGCACGATCCAGACCGTCGCCAAGGCGACCAAGCTGCCGGCCTACCCCACCGACATCCGCAAGGTGGAAGATCACCTGAAGGCTTTGGTCGACCGCTTCGCAGCGCTGAGCAAAGCCACCCGTGAGTCCATCGACCAGGCCGACGATGCCGGCGACGCCGACACCACCGACATCCTCACCGCCTTCTCGCGCGCGCTCGACAAGAACCTGTGGTTCCTGAAGAGCCACCTCGAATAGGGTTCAACGGCGGTCGGCGGCGACCTGGCCGTCGACCATGAAGACCTGACGCCTGCAACGCGAAGCGATCTTCTCGTCGTGCGTGGAAATGAGGAAGGCCGTTCCTTCCTCATTCATTTCGGTCAGAAGCGTCATCACCTGATCTGCACTCTCGCGGTCGAGGTTTCCCGTCGGCTCGTCCGCGAGCACCAGTTCCGGTGCGTTCATGAGGGACCGGGCCACAGCTACCCGCTGTTTCTGGCCGCCCGACAATTTGCTGGCCAGATAGTCCCGGCGATCCGAGAGGCCGACGCGATCCAGCAGGTCCGCGGCACGATCCAGATCTCCGCGCCGTTCCCGGCCGTGGCGCGCGGCGGCCGGAAAGACGACGTTTTCCAGCGCGGTAAAATCAGGCAGCAGAAGGTGCGCCTGGAACACGAAGCCGATGTGACGGTTCCGAAACTCCGTCAGCACATCGTCGGCCGCTCCGATCAGACTCTCCCCGAGAATGGTCAGGGTCCCACCGGTGGGCCGCATCAGTGTCCCCAGGATATTCAGCAAGGTCGATTTGCCGGAGCCGGACGGCCCCAGCAGGGCCACCAGTTCGCTTCTGGCGATGTCGAGGTTCACGCCCCTCAGGATACGGGCGGCAGCCTCACCTTCGTCATAGGTTTTGACGAGGTCGCGAACCTGCACGAGCGAAGCAGCACCGGTCACGGTCCAATCGCCTTCACCGGATCGATCCGCGCCGCCGAGCTGGCCGGCCAGATGGCCGCAACGACTGCACCGCCGAGGGTGAGCAAAATCGCCGCAAGATAGGCGCCCTGGCGCACATCCACCGGCAGTCCGCCACCCTTGGCCAACTCCGGGGATGGAAAGGGCAGCAGTGAGATATAACCCAGCCCTGCGCCGAGCAGGCCACCGGCCAACCCGATCAGCGCGCCTTGCAGCACAAATACCAGCACCACAAAGCCGCGGCTCGCCCCCATGGCGCGCATGATCCCGATTTCGCTCTGTCGGCGATAAGTCGACAGGAGCAATGCGCTGGCGACCCCGATGACAATCGTCACCAGGGCGAACGCCTTGATGAGGTTGCCCGAACTCGCCTGAGCCGTCAGGCCCTCGAGCAATTGGGCATTCTGGTCCTGCCAGGCGGTCGCCTTGAGGCCAAGTCGCGCCCTGATGTCCCCGGCTACGCTGCGGGCCAGTTGCAGATCGTCGAGCTTGATCTCGTAGCGGGACAGGCCCGCAGGCAGATCGAGTAGCAGCCGGGCTGCCCTGAGATTGAGATAGACCGCCGTGTTGTCGACACCCGAGACGCCCAGCTCGAATATGCCGCCGACAGTGATCGACTGCTCGATGTTGCGGTCGGAACGCATGATGACCGATTGTCCGACGCCAATTCCCAGGCTGTCGGCAAGTCCCTTGCCGATTACGGCTGTCCCCAGCATCAGGTCCGTCGACCCGGCAACCAGGTCGGCCTCGATATTGGCGATGGCGGAAACGTCCTCGGCAACGACACCGGTGATCTGAATGGGTGCCACTGCCTCACCCTTCACCATGAAGCCATTGCCGAGCACCTTGCCCACCACTGTTCTGACATGCGGCGCCGCCAGCAGGATAGGCAGATAGACCTCAGCCGACTGAAGTGTCGGTCGCTGCTGCGTCGATTTCAGCACGGCGACAAGTGTACCGGGCGCCGAACCCATGATGGATGCTGGGTCGCGGTCGGGTGGCTCGACCACCACATGGGCAACGCTGCCCACTGTACGATCGATCAGCAGCACGGCCAGACCGCCGATAAGCGCGCTCATGAAGACGAACACATAGACGCCGACGGCTACCCCGAGAATGAGGAGCAGAGACTGGGCACGGTTGGCGGTGAGATAGCGCGCCGCGATCTTGATGCTGTAGAGCACCGCTACTCCTTAGGGGCCACGAGGGCCCCCTCTCGCGCCACAGCTTTGCTCTCAGCGACCAGCACATCGCCGGCCTCGAGCCCGGACGTAGCGATTAGGCGTTCCGACGGCCAGTCGATGTATTGCACCGGACGCCGCACGGCCTTGCCGTCGACAATGACATAGACTGCGGGGACCTCGCCGGCGATCAGCGCCCCGCGCGGCAGCGTTATCGCCTCGCTTTGTTCCTCGACCACGATATTGAGAGTGACCGTGAGCCCAACCGGGAGAGCGAGATCTGCCGCGCCCGGCAGAGAAACCCGCACCAGCCGTCCGCCCGTAGAGGCGTCCACACGCGGTGAGACATAGACGACCTTTCCGTCGATGATTCCCGTATGGCCGGCTGGCCGGGCCTTGACCACCAGGCCGCGTTTCACCTCCGAGGCGTAAAGCTCATCAACACTGGCTTCGCCGTGCAGGCTCGTGAGTTCCGCAAACAGGAACAGCGGCGTGGAGCTGTTGACGACCTGCCCGGGATCGGCGCTGCGGGTCAGTATCGTACCGGGAAATGGCGCCCGCACCGTATGCTGCTCGAGCAGATCGCGACCCTGCTCGAGAAGCGAAGCAAGTCGGTCGACTTCCTTCTGCGCGGTCTCGACCGCCAGCCTGGCATCGTCGAGCGATTTCTGGGAGATCGAATTCTCGAGCCCCTGGGCGCGTTCGTAGTCCATCTTTGCCTGGGCGAGACGGGCCCCGGCTGCTTCGACCTGAGCCTGGGCCTGTGCAACCGCGGCACGCTGCTGCGTGTCGTCGATGGAGAGCAGCGGTGTATTCTGGTTCACGCTGTCGCCCTCATCGACCATCACGGTCGAGACACGGCCGGTCACAGTGGAATTGATTTCGACTTCGCGCGCCGGGGTAACCCGCCCGTTCACAGCGAGAACCCGGCTGGCCGGACCCGGCGATACAAGCTCAACTGCAACCAGTACCGGTTTTGGGACCCAGGGACGATTGACCGCCGCCCAGCCCAGCCCACCGCCAACAATCAGCACGACAACAAACCACACGGCAAGCCGCCGACGACGCCGTCGACCGGCAGGCGCGTGCCCCTGAACTTCGCTCAATTATGCCTCCAGCTACCGGCGCCAGTTACGAGAAGACGGGGTCGGCAGTTTCCTTCTCAAGCATGTTTGTAGCGGCATTTCCTTGCGATGCCTCAATCCAGCCGCCAGCGGCGCGGACCCGGCAAATCTGTTGTCAGCCCGACCCCGCGACACTACGCTTTGTCGATGGGTGGGACATTGCTGATCTGGAATATCGATGCGGGACTGTTCGGCAATCTGAACTTTGCAATGAACAGCCTCTATCGGGGCATGGCTGAAACCAACACCACCGCCGCGCGGGTCGAATGGTTTCGGCAGGAACGCTCCGTCGATTTCAGCTATGGCCCGGTCGGCGTCAATCTCTGGGACAGCTTCTTCGAGCCTCTGGCTTTTTCCGATTGCCCCGAGCCTGTGATCCGCACGCCCGGTCACTTGGTCGCCGACCCACTGGGCGGGCAATGGATGTACCACACTTATAAGTGCGTTCCCGATTGGAGGCAGACCTTCAACGCGCTCTACGCGCGCCATATCCGGATCCGCCCCGCTGTCCGGGAACGCCTCGACGCGATCCGCGCCAGTCGGTTCGCGGGAAGGCGAGTCCTGGGTGTCCACGCGCGCGGTCAGGGTATTTCCGGTGAGAATATGTTTAACGTACCTCGCCCGGACTATTGGATCAGCCGCACGCGCGACGCCATGCGCGACCTGAGCGCAGATGCCGTGTTCCTCGCTTCGGATTCGAGCGTGATGGTGGACGCCTACAGTGCCGCCTTCGGCGATAGACTGATCACGCAGGACAACGTACATCGCGGCACGGCTCGAGGCGAAATTCATCGCTACTTCAAGCAGGACGGGTATGAACTCGGCGTGCAGGTGATCCTCGATTGCCTGCTGCTTGCCAGCTCAGTCGGCCTGCTGCACGTGACGAGCAACGTGGCGACCGCCGCGGGTTACATCAACCCGACAATGCCGATGATTTATTGCGAGACACCGCTGCGGGCAAAGATCGCCACCGCCTTCGTCCGCCGCTTCGGTAGGCCGGGAATAACCCGCTGGTCGCAAGTCCGCATGGCGCGGCGCATCATCGGCCGCGAACTCGCGTACATGAAGACGCGGCGGAAACGGAAGGCATAGGCCGCGCCGCAAGATTCTGACTTGACCCGCTTGCCCGCAGTTTAGACTTATGACAATGTAGCCATATAGGACAGGTATGCTGTCCAAAAAATGGGCACCCGCTCTCCGCGGAACTGCCCAGACGCCGCACCGGCTGGCCCGCTTGTCGAAAGCGGAAACGGGAGGCGGGGCAAGAAGCCCGAACGAGCGGCCATTTGGATGCAGAGCCGCTCCCCATCGAATAAGATTGCGCCGATCGGCTGAGCCGTACCAAATGTACGACCCGGATTGTCGGCGCGTCGAAAGGAACCGAACGGCTCGCCGGTCTAACCGGCACGACAACGAGGACGAGTGAGATGACTGAGATCAAGGACGGACCGGTACCCCATCCCGCCGCGGACCTCGCATTTCGCAAAGCCTATGAGCCCAAGGCAGCAGGCCTGTTCGACCCTGCCCGCGAGACCGATGCCTGCGGCGTCGGCTTCATCGTCGACCTCAAGAACCGCCCGAGCCACAAGATCATCCAGAACGGCCTCGCCATTCTGGAAAATCTCGAGCATCGCGGTGCCGTAGGCGCCGATCCACTGATGGGCGACGGCGCCGGCATCATGGTGCAAATTCCGCACGCCTTCTTCGTCAAGGAGATGGCCAAGCAGGGTGTCACCCTGCCCGAGCCCGGCAAGTATGCCGTGGGCGCCATCTTCATGCCGCAGAACGCCGAGATGCGCGCCAAGATGGTTCGCGTCGTGGAGAAGTCCATCGAGGACGAAGGCCAGACGGTGCTCGGCTGGCGCGACGTGCCCTCGGACAATGCCTCGCTCAGCAAGGCGCCCGAAATCGTCGCCACCGAACCCTACCACAGCCAGGTCATCATCGGCCGGGGTACGCGCGTCGCCGACGACGAGGCCTTCGAGCGCAAGCTCTATATCATCCGCAAGGTCTGCTCGGGCAAGATCTACTCGGCCTTCGAGGGCAAGCCGAACGACTTCTATGTCGTGTCGATGAGCTGCCGCACCCTCATCTACAAGGGCATGTTCCTCGCGGCCCAGCTGCGCGCCTACTACCCTGATCTCAGCGACCCGGATTTCCAGTCGGCGCTCGCCCTTGTGCACCAGCGCTTTTCGACCAACACCTTCCCGAGCTGGCGGCTCGCGCATCCCTATCGCTTCGTCTGCCACAACGGCGAAATCAACACCGTCCGCGGTAACGTCAACTGGATGGCGGCGCGCCAGGCTTCGGTGTCATCTGAACTATTCGGCGCCGACATCCAGAAGCTCTGGCCGATCTCCTATCCCGGCCAGTCGGACACCGCGTGCTTCGACAACGCGCTCGAATTCCTGACGCGCGGCGGCTATTCGCTGCCGCATGCGGCCATGATGCTGATCCCGGAAGCCTGGGCCGGCAACCCGCAGATGGATGAAGACCGTCGCGCATTCTACGAATACCACGCCGCGCTGATGGAGCCGTGGGACGGCCCGGCCGCCATGTGCTTCTCGGACGGCATCCATATCGGCGCCACGCTCGACCGCAACGGCCTGCGCCCGGCGCGCTACATCGTCACCGACGAGGACGAGGTCATCATGGCCTCCGAGATGGGTACGCTGCCCATCCCGCCCGAAAAGATCGTCAAGAAGTGGCGCCTGCAGCCCGGCAAGATGCTGCTGATCGACCTCAAGAAGGGTGCCATCGTCTCGGACGAGGAGATCAAGGCCGAACTCGCCACCGCCCAGCCCTATCGCCAGTGGCTGGCCCGTACGCAGATTGTGCTGGAAGACCTACCGGAAGTCGCCTCGCAGGCGCCCAAGAACGACGTTCCGCTGCTCGATCTGCAGCAGGCTTTCGGCTACACGCAGGAAGACCTGAAGCTCATCCTGCCGCCGATGGCAACCACCGGTCAGGAAGCGACCGGCTCGATGGGCACCGATACGCCGATCTCGGCCATGTCGGATCAGAGCAAGCTGCTCTACACCTACTTCAAGCAGAACTTCGCGCAGGTCACCAACCCGCCGATCGACTCGATCCGCGAGGAATCGGTGATGAGCCTCGTGAGCTTCATCGGCCCGCGTCCCAACATCCTCGACCTCGAGGGGCAAGCCAAGCGCCAGCGCCTCGAAGTGCGCCAGCCGATCCTGACCAATGCCGATCTCGAGAAGATCCGCGCCATCGGATCGATGGAGGACAACCCGTTCCGCTCCAAGTCGCTCGACATCACCTACCCGGCGGCCGACGGCGCAGCGGGCATGGCCGAGGCGCTCGACCAGCTGTTCTCCGATGCCGAGATGGCGGCCCATTCGGGCGACAACATCATCATCCTGTCCGACCGCATGGTGGGGCCGGACCGCATCGCCATTCCCTCGCTGCTGGCGACGGCGGGCGTGCACCACCACCTGATCCGCAAGGGCCTGCGGACCTCGGTCGGCCTCGTGGTCGAGACCGGCGATGCGCGCGAAGTGCACCACTTCTGTGCGCTGGCAGGCTATGGCGCCGAAGCGATCAACCCCTGGCTTGCGTTCGAGACGCTGAGCGCCATGCGGGCCGGAACCAACGACATCCCCGAGGAGGTCGACGAGCACGAACTCGTTTACCGCTACATCAAGGCGATCGGTAAGGGCATCCTTAAGGTCACTGCCAAGATGGGCATCTCGACCTATCAGTCCTATTGCGGCGCGCAGATTTTCGACGCCGTCGGCCTGAGCTCCGATTTCATCTCGACCTATTTCACCGGCACGGCGACGACCATCGAGGGCGCCGGCCTGAACGAGATCGCCGAGGAAACGATGCGTCGCCACAACGACGCGTTCGGCGACAGCCCGGTGCTCGAGGACAGTCTCGAAGTCGGCGGCGACTACGCCTTCCGCTTCCGCGGCGAAGCGCACGTTTGGCGTTCCGAGACGGTCACCAATTTGCAGCATGCGGCGCGCGGCAATGCCCGCGACAAGTACCGCGAGTTCGCCCGACTCGTGAACGATGTGGAGGACCGCTACGTCACCATCCGCTCGCTCTTCCGGCTGAAGACCGCCGATGAGGACGGCCGCATGCCCGTGGCACTCGATGAAGTCGAGCCCGCCGCCGAGATCGTCAAGCGCTTCTCGACCGGCGCCATGTCCTACGGCTCGATCAGCCGCGAAGCACACACCACGCTCGCCATCGCCATGAACCGGATCGGCGGCAAGTCGAACACCGGCGAAGGCGGCGAAGAAGTGGATCGCTTCACCCCGCTGCCCAACGGCGATTCCATGCGCTCGGCCATCAAGCAGGTCGCGTCGGGCCGCTTCGGCGTGACGGCGGAATATCTGGTCAACTCCGACATGATGCAGATCAAGATGGCGCAGGGTGCAAAGCCTGGTGAAGGCGGCCAGCTGCCCGGCCACAAGGTCGACAACGTCATCGCCAAGGTGCGGCACTCAACGCCCGGCGTCGGCCTGATCTCGCCGCCGCCGCACCACGACATCTATTCGATCGAAGATCTTGCACAGCTGATCTTCGACCTGAAGAACGTCAACCCGGCCGGTCAGGTGAGCGTCAAGCTCGTCTCCGAAGTTGGTGTCGGTACCGTTGCGGCAGGCGTCTCGAAGGCGCGCGCCGATCACGTGACAATCTCGGGCTATGAGGGCGGTACCGGCGCGAGCCCGCTGACCTCGCTGAAGCATGCCGGCTCCCCGTGGGAGATCGGCCTCGCCGAAACGCATCAGACTCTCGTCGCCAACAAGCTGCGCGGCCGCATCGCCGTGCAGGTCGATGGCGGCATCCGCACGGGCCGCGACGTCGTCATCGGCGCGCTGCTCGGTGCCGACGAATTCGGCCTCGCCACCGCACCGCTGATCGCGGCGGGTTGCGTGATGATGCGCAAGTGCCATCTCAACACCTGCCCTGTCGGCATCGCGACGCAGGACCCGGTGCTGCGCGCCCGCTTCACCGGCAAGCCCGAACACGTCATCAACTACCTGTTCTTCGTGGCCGAAGAGGTCCGCGAGATCATGGCGACGCTCGGCTACCGCAAGGTGGACGAGATGGTCGGCCAGATGCAGATGCTGGACAAGACCGAGGCCGTCTCGCACTGGAAGGCCAAGGGACTCGACTTCACCCGGCTGTTCCACAAGCCGGTGGCTGCAGAGGGCGTTGCGATCTCGAACACCGAGACGCAGAACCATCCCATCGCCAACGTCCTCGATCGCCGGCTGATCGACAAGGCCAAGGCGGCCCTCGACAACCGTACGCCGGTGCAGATCACCGAGACCATCAGCTCTACCGACCGCACGGCCGGCGCGATGATTTCGGGCGAGGTTGCCAAGCGCTACGGGCAGGCCGGCCTGGCAGAGGACACGATTGCCGTTTCGCTGACCGGCACCGGCGGGCAGAGCTTCGGCGCGTTCCTCGCGAAGGGCGTTTCATTCGACCTCATCGGCGAAGCCAATGACTATGTCGGCAAAGGCCTGAGCGGCGGCCGGCTGGTCGTGCGCCCGTCCGAAAAGTCTGCGGCCAAGCCGGAAGAGTCGATCGTTATCGGCAACACAGCGCTCTATGGCGCGACGGAAGGCGAATGCTACTTCCGCGGCATCGCCGGCGAACGCTTCGCCGTGCGCAACTCCGGCGCCATCGCCGTTGTCGAAGGCACCGGCGACCACGGGCTCGAATATATGACGGGCGGCATCGCCGTCGTCCTCGGCAAGACCGGCCGCAACTTTGCGGCGGGCATGTCGGGCGGCATCGCCTATGTGCTCGACGAAGACGGCACGTTCGAGAGCCGCTGCAACTTGTCGATGGTCGAACTCGAACCAGTGGTCGAGGAGGAAATGCTCCGCGAGCGCGAGTATCACCAGAAGGGCGACCTGATGACCAACGGGCTCGTCGAGATCATGGGCGACCTCCGCAACGGCGATGCCGAGCGGCTGCGCCAGCTCATCCTGCGCCACAAGAGCTTCACCGGCTCCAACGTCGCAACCAGGATTCTCGACAACTGGGCCGAGTACCTGCCCAAGTTCAAAAAGGTCATGCCGGTGGAATACCGCCGTGCCCTGGCCGAGCTCGAAAAAGCACAGGCTGTGCAGCAAGTGGCGGCGGAGTAAGCGTTATGGGCAAGATCACCGGCTTCCTCGAGATCGAGAAGGACGACCGCGACTATCGTCCGATCGATGAGCGGCTCAAGCACTACAAGGAATTCACCATCCCGCTCGGCGAGAAGGGGACGCGCGACCAGGCGGCGCGCTGCATGGATTGCGGCGTGCCCTATTGTCACAACGGCTGCCCGGTCAACAACCAGATCCCGGACTGGAACGACCTCGTCTATCGCGGCGACTGGCTGAAGGCGCTCAAGAACCTTCATTCGACCAACAACTTCCCGGAGTTCACCGGCCGCATCTGCCCCGCCCCGTGCGAGGCGGCGTGCACGATCAACATCATCGACTCCCCGGTGAGCATCAAGTCGATCGAGTGCGCTATCGTCGACAAGGGCTTCGAGGAAGGCTGGATCGTCCCCGACATCAACCCGCACAAGACCGGCAAGAGGGTCGCCGTGATCGGTTCGGGTCCTGCCGGCATGGCCTGCGCGCAGCAGCTGGCACGAGCCGGACACGACGTGCATCTGTACGAGAAGAACAAGCAGGCCGGCGGGCTGATGCGTTACGGCATCCCCAACTTCAAGCTCGAGAAGTGGCAGCTCGACCGCCGCCTCGAGCAGATGCAGGCCGAAGGCGTGACGCTCCATCTTGGCGTTCATGTCGGCCGCGACGAGACGATGGATCAACTCGAGACCGAGTACGACGCCATTGCACTTGCCGGTGGCGCCGAGAAGCCGCGTGACCTGCCGATCCCCGGTCGCGATTTCGATGGGATCCACGTCGCCATGGATTTCCTCAGCCAGCAGAACAAGCGCGTCACCAACGAGAACCTCGACAACATCAAGCCAATCCTCGCCGAGGGGAAGCATGTCGTCGTCATCGGCGGCGGGGATACCGGTTCGGACTGCATCGGAACGAGCAACCGCCAGGGTGCGCTTTCGGTGACCCAGATCGAGATCATGCCGGCCCCTCCCGAGAAGGAAAACAAGGAACTCACCTGGCCACTTTGGCCGATGAAGATGCGCACATCCTCCTCGCAGGAAGAGGGCGTGACGCGCGACTTTGCGGTGGCGACGGTGCGTTTCGAGGGCGAGAACGGTCAGGTCAAGAAGCTGGTCTGCGCCCGCGCCGACAACAAGTTCCAGCCGATCCCTGGAACTGAGTTCGAGCTGCAGGCTGATCTCGTGCTGCTGGCCATGGGCTTCCTCGGCCCGGTGGCGGAAGGCATGATCGCCGATAGCGGTATCGCACTGGACAAGCGCGGCAACGTCTTTGCCGACACGTTCAAGTACCAGACGAGCAAGCCGAAAGTGTTCTCCTGCGGCGACATGCGTCGCGGACAGTCCTTGGTGGTGTGGGCCATCCGCGAGGGCCGCCAGTGCGCGCGCTCGATCGACCAGACCCTGATGGGCGAGACGACGCTGCCGCGTTAGTCACGCGGTGAGATAGGAGGGAAAGTGAGCAATCTGCAGCGTGCAATTGAGATTGCTCTCGCCGCTCATGCCGACCAATTCGACAAGGCTGGCGCCCTTTACATCCTTCATCCTCTGCGAGTGATGCTTGCTCAAACCACTGAAAAAGCACGCATCGTGGCAGTACTGCACGACGTGGTCGAAGACTGCGAAGACTGGTCACTCGATCGGCTAAGAGCCGAGGGATTTTCCGAGGAAATCGTTAGCGCGATTGACGCCGTAACCAAGCGACCAGGCGAGGAAGACGACTACGACAAGTTTATTGAACGAGGATCGCGCAACGCACTCGCTCGCGAAGTAAAGTTGGCAGATCTACGGGACAACAGTGATTTGTCGCGCTTGGCAAATCCGACTGAGAAGGACCGGGCGCGTGTTGCCCGCTATCAGAAAGCGATCCGCTACCTTTCAAATATCTCAAACACGTGACTCGGTTGATCAGGCTCGCAACCGCTGGCGGAACCGCCTCCTTTATTGACTGCGTGCGTCCAAGTGCCCCTTCTATTGCGCGCCGGCTGCTTCCAGCATGGCAACGATTTCGCGGAAGCCGCGCTGCCTGGCAAGGCTCAGCGGTGACAGACCGGCCCCGTCGGCAATGTTCACGTCGGCGCCGCCTTCGATCAGCAGACTGACGATCTCCTGATGCACAGGTCCGCCGTCGGTCAGGACGATCGCCTCGAGCAGTGCGGTCCAGCCGAGCGAGTTGATGTGGTCGGGATCGACACCGGCCTTGAGCAGCAGACGGACATTGTCCGGATGGCCTTTCTCGGCCGCCGGGATCAAAGCCGTGCCACCGAAGCGATTGGTGTCCGTTAGGTTCGCGCCGTGAGCGAGCAGTAATGCGAGAATTGCCGTGCGGCCCTCGGCGCCCGCATAGAGGTAGGGCGTGTCCTGAATGCTATCCTTCGCATTGACGTCGGCACCTGCCGCGACCAGCGCCGTCGCCGCGTGCTGAGCGTCGGCGCGCGTCGCAAGCAGAAGCGCCGTTCGCCCGTCGGCATCGCGCGCTTCGATGTCCTGCCCATCGGCCAGTTGCGCGGTGATGGCCGCACCGTCGTCGGAAACGGCCGCGGCGAAGAATGCGGCATCGTCTGCCATGGCCATCCCGCCCGTCCCCAGCACCACGATTGCCGCCAGCCTAGCTGCGAACCACACGCGGATGCTCCGTGTCGGCATAGTCGATGAGAACATCGGCGCTGCGCTTGGGATTGGCATCCTTGAAATACAGCTCCTGCCCGCCGCGATAGCGCCGGTTGCTTTCCGCATCCGGATCGGGGCTCGTGCCGTCGCGCTTCGCCATCCGGGCAAACGAAATTTCGAACGGCACGTCGAGATATACGGTGAGGTCCCACTCGTCGCGCAATTCGTCGCGATGGAGAAACACGCCGTCGAAAATCAGCACAGCAGGCAGCGGAACGATCAGCGGGTTCACCGCAACGCGCTTGTCGGTTCGGTAGTCGAATAGCGCGGTCAGGAACGGCATGCCGATGCGCGCCGGGAACAGGAGCGACGTGCGCAGGCCCCCGAGATTGAACGCATCGCGAAAATAGCCCTCGGCCGAGTCCTTGCCGCGGGCGTAACGAACCGCGCGCGGATTGTGGAACGCATCGATGCCGGTGCGAACGACGATTTTGCCCTGCTGCTCGAGATGCGATGCCAGGGCGTCGGCGAACGTGGTCTTGCCCGCGGCGTCGACGCCGTCGATGGCGACCATCGTGAGGCCTTCGCCCTCGAGTTCGGCAATGCGCTCGGCCAGCATATCGAACAGGGCATGCCGGACCGGGTTCACTGCCGGAGCACTCACGGTTGCGCGGCTGCCTCGGCCGGCGGCTCGTCGGACGGGACCTTGCCGACCCCGAAGGCGTCGGCGCGGCCTACCGGTGCATCGACCAGCATGGTGAGATCGAACGCATCGTCCGGCGTCGCCGCCACCGGCGTTGCGCCCGCCACCACGAGATCGGTGGCGCGCTTGGGCGCGCTCGATAGCGGGATCACCGCGCCCGCGACTTCGAGCAGCCGGATCTGGCCTAGTCCTTGGTAGGGAGGCCGCACCATCAGCCCGGCATCGGTACCGGCCAGTGCATCGGCGATCTCGAGACCCACCGCACCGCCACCGCGATAGAACAGCTTGATCGACTGGCTCAAATAGAAGGCCAGTTTGTCGGCGCCCGCTGCGGAGAAGTGGATGCCATCCTCTTTGCGCATGTTCACGCGGTTGCCGTTGAGATCGGGACCGGCGCGCGAATACTCACCGTTCTCGTCGACGAAGCGATCGTAGATATCGAGGAACTCCGCCCCGCCGGAGAAGGTCGCGAGCCGTTGGATGGCGGTGATCTGCCCCATCGCAGTCGAATAGTCCTTCTTGCCCATCGGCGGAAGGCCGATCCAGATCAGCGGTTTGCTGGCACCGTGGATGGCATCGACGAAGCCCTGCACGCGCGCCTGATAGGCCGCGTTCCATTCCGCCGTGAACGGCTTGAGATTCTTGCCGTCGATCTTGAGATTTTGCCGGTCATTGATGCCGATGATCATGATCGCGATGTCGAAACTGTTCGCGGCCACCTGATCGACGGCGGTCTTATTCCAGTCGAAGAAGTCGGCGCGCACGAAGCCCGATGAGCCCACACCCTGATTGATGACCACGATGTTCGGGTCCTCGGCATAGAAACGGTCGAGCGCCTTGGCGAGATCGACCGCCATGGAATCCCCGAACACCGCCAGTCGCGTCGCGCCTTCCGCCTTCGGGATGGTCGGTTCCGGCGGCGGCAGCTCGGCCTTCTTCTTTTTCACCACAGGCGCCTCGACGACGGGCGCAGGCTGCTCTTCCTCGCCCCCGCCGAAGATCATGTCGAACAGGTTCTTGCGCTTTTTGACCGGCTGCTCCTGCGCCAGCGTGGCACTCGGCGACAGGACAAAAGCGACTTCGCCGGCGGCGAAGAGCGTGATGCAGGCGATGAGGATGAGGCGGCGAAGCATGGGCCGGAGAATGGCCGGGTTTGGCGGCAAATGAAAGGCGATCAGCGCGTTGCGGCGATCAGTTCTTCGTAGGCGCCCAGCGTGATGAACCCATCGGCCACCTCACCCTTCTGCGCCTGAAAGCGTGCATAGGCGGCCTGGCTCACAGGCCCGATGCGGCCATCGACCACGCCATCGTAGAGCCCAAGCGCAATCAGGGCGTCCTGGATCGCCTTGCGCTGCGCCAGGTTCGGGAAAGCGGTCTTGCGCGGCCAGTCGTCAAAGAACTCGCCGCCACCTTTCAGGCGATCTGCCAGATGCGCCACCGAGAGCGCGTAGCTGTCAGAGAAATTGTAGCCCTTCAGCACGAGGTAGTTCCCCGTCATCAGGAATTTCGGCCCACCCCGTCCCGCCGGCGCATAGAGGAACACCGGCACCGCCTCGTCGGCAAATGGCCGGCCTTTGACCCGCGAAATGCCTCGCCCGGTGAAGAACGAAATCGGCCGCAGCGTCTCGCGGTCGGCCAGCAGCCAGTCGAAGCCATCGGGCACAACGACCTCGAAGCCCCAATCGAGACCTGGCTGATAACCGAGATCACGCAGGAACGTCGCGCTGGTGGCCAGCGCATCGGGCAGTGACCCATGCAAATCGACCCTCCCGTCGCCATCCCCGTCGGCACCATGGGCAATGACATTGGACGGATTCACCTGCAGGTGACCGATGGCACCGGCCCATGACCCGACGAGATGCGCAGCATCCTTCGGCCCCTCTTGCACGAGCAGCAGCGCCGCGATGAAATCGGCCTCGTCTTCCTTGAGCCGCCCGCGCTTGTGATACGCCAGTGTCGCAAGTGACCGGATGATCGGCTTGATCAGCGATTTGCTGGCGAGCACCTCGCCATAGTCGGTCTCGATGCCCCAGATCGCCGCCAGCAGATAGGGATCGACTCCGTAGCGCATGCCGGTGGCGTCGAAGAGCGCCGCATTGGCCTTCATCGCCTTCTGCCCGCGCGAAATCCGGGAGGCGGTGATGCGCTTGTCGAGATAGTCCCAGATCGGCGTCGTGAACTCTGGCTGGCTCTCCACCAGGTTGGGTATCGCGTCATCCGCAGTCAGCCCTGCCGTTGCTTCGCGATAGACGGCGCGACTGACACCCGCGGCAACGGCTTTGCTCTCGAACGCCGACAGGAACTCGGAGAACGTCTCCGCGTGCGCGGAGGCCACCGAGAAAATCAGGAAGGAAATGACGATCAGGGGCCGCATGGCGCTGAGGTTTCCCTGAAACATGGGCAGCAGGATGGCTAGCGGTTCCGCGTCTGCAGGTACCGCTCCCAGTCGAGCGCGTGTGTCACTATCTCGCGCAAGTCGTCGTGCTTTGGTTTCCAGCCCAAGAGAGCGCGCACCTTCTCGCCGGTTGCGGTAATCGCCGCCGGATCACCGGCGCGACGCGGCCCCTCATCCACCCGGAATTCAACGTTCGACACCGACTTGACCATGTCGATGACCTCCTTCACCGAAAAGCCCTGGCCATAAGCGCAATTGAGCGTCGCGCTCTCTCCGCCGCTCCGCAAATGATCGAGCAGCAGTTTGTGCGCTTCGATCAGGTCGGTGACGTGGATGTAGTCGCGAATGCATGTACCGTCCGGAGTCTCGTAGTCGGTGCCGAAGATGTCCATCTTCTGACGTTGTCCGAGAGCCGTCTGGGCCGCCACTTTGATGAGGTGCGTCGCCTGTGGACTGGACTGCCCCGAGCGCTTCTTAGGGTCCGCCCCGGCCACGTTGAAATAGCGCAGCACGCCATAGGTGATCGGATGCGCGGCCGCCACATCCGCCAACATCCACTCTGTCATCAGTTTGGATTTGCCGTAGGGCGACATCGGCTTGAGCGGCGTATCCTCAACCACGGGGGCCAGCCCGGTCATGCCGTAAACGGCTGCCGTGGACGAGAAAACGAAGTGCTTCACGCCTCCCGTCACCGCCGCTTCGAGGAGGTTGCGCGAGGTTGCAGTATTGTTGCGGTAGTATTTGAGCGGATCGCTGACCGATTCCGGAACGATGATCGAACCGGCAAAATGGATAATGTCGGTTACGCCGTGCTCACGGATGAGCCGGGTGACCAGTTCGACATCCCCGGCATTGCCATTGACGAAGATCGCGCGTTGGTCGATGGCCCAGTCGAACCCGGTCGAGAGGTTATCGAGTACGACGACCTGCTCGCCGGCGTCACCCAGGCGCAACGCCATGTGGCTGCCGATATAGCCCGCTCCACCCGTAACCAGGACGCTCATTAACGCTCTCCAATTCAAAAAATTAATCGGGCGAATGCTAGTTGCGCATCATTGAGATAGAATTACGCCGACAGATAAGCCCTGACCGGAGCCATTTTCCTTGTCGAAACGCGTCCGTACCGCCGTGTTCCCCGTCGCCGGACTGGGTACACGCTTCCTCCCCGCGACCAAGGCCATGCCCAAGGAAATGCTCACGGTCGTCGACCGGCCGCTGATCCAGTACGCCGTGGATGAAGCCCGCGAGGCAGGCATCGAGCACTTCGTGTTCGTCACCGGCCGCAACAAGAGCGTCATCGAGGATCACTTCGACAAGCAGTACGAACTCGAGCACACGCTCGAAACGCGCGGCAAGTCGCAGGCACTCGAAGAGCTGAAGCGCGACCTGCCGCAAGCCGGCCAGACCAGCTTCACCCGCCAGCAGGAACCGCTCGGCCTCGGGCATGCGGTGTGGTGCGCGCGCGAACTGGTCGGCGACCAGCCCTTCGCACTGCTGCTGCCCGACATGCTGTTCAAGGGCGAGCCGGGCGTTCTGAAGCAGATGATGGAAGCCTACGAGGAAACCGGCGGCAACGTGATCGCCGTCGAGGAAGTGCCGATGGAAGAGGTCTCCTCCTACGGCGTCGTGGCGCGCGGCGCCGGGCCGGACGAAGGCTTCGCGATCACCGGCATGGTAGAAAAGCCGAAACGCGAAGCGGCACCATCCAACCTCATCATCTCAGGCCGCTACATCCTGCAGCCCGAGATCTTCTCGCTGCTGGCCGATCAGCCGCGGGGCGCCGGTGGCGAAATCCAGTTGACCGATGCCATGCAGACCCTGATGCGCCAGCAAAGCTTTGCCGGCGTGAAGTATCAGGGCCAGAGCTTCGACTGCGGCAGCAAGGTCGGCTTCCTGATGGCCAATGTGGTCTATGCGCTCGACCGGCCCGACATCGCTGCGGACTTCAAGCACCAGCTCGAAGCGCACGGCGTCAAAGTCTGAGCTAGCGCGAGAACGTCACGCCAAGAGCAACGCTGTGCTCGTCGGCCACAGGTGCCGGCGGGTTGTCCGTGCGCGTGAAGGCATAGTCCCCGGTCAACGCGGTATGCGCGTTCAGCCGGTAGTCGAAGCCCGCACCCAGGCTGGCATTCTGTGCCTGATCGCCGGTCCCGAGGATCCGGTCGAGCCCGTACCCGACGCTACCGCGCAGGGTCACCCACGGATTGACGACATAGGCGACACCGGCGCCGGCATCGTAGGACGCAGTCGTGTCGCTGGGCACTGTTGCTGAGGGCGCGAGGCCTGTGGTGAGCGACGCGGTCAGCGTCAGCGTCTCATCCGGCTTGAGCGTCACGCTGCCATCCGCAGTGAGCGCGCCAGTATCGGTGAGGCTCGCATCGACATAGTCGCGCCAGGCGAGGCCAATCGCAGCGTCTGCGGAAAGTCGACTGTTCGGCGAGTAGCTGACGCCAACCTTCCCCGCAGTAGTGACGGCATCGAGATAGACCAGCAGTGTGGGATCGGGTGCATCGTAGCGCTGCCACTGGGCACTGCCGTCGAGATAGGGCGTGAGCACCGGCGTCAACGCGAAGCCCAGCCTGCTGCCGGCACCGGCGCGCCAGTCATTGAGAGGGGTGTTGTCGATGGTCGACATATCGTCGAGCACGGTCTCGCCATTGAATGACCGGCCGAGCGAACCCCGCAGGCTGGCTTCGAGCCGGCCCAAGCGGCGAACGACTGAACCTTCGGCATCGCCCGAGATCACTACAGGGGCAGTCATCGTATTGGTAGGCAGCGACGGATCGTCAGGATCGGCTTGCGAGAGGGAGACATCGACGCTGCCGGTGGCTGCCATTGCTGCGTCGAAGGCGTAGCTGCCATCGGCACTGAGGCGAAGGGCGGAGATGCGGCTCTCACCCTGATCGTTGACCGACACCTCCCCTGACCCAGTCACCGACGACGAAACGCGCCCGCCCTGGTGCGTGAGGGTGAATTGCGGGATGACAAGCACGGCCCCTTCGCTGCCCCCACTATCGATGCTGTAGGCGCCCCGGATGGCAAGGCTCCAGTCGACATTGAAATAGGGGTCCATTGCCTCGCGCGGCATGACGGAAGACGGCGTGGCGGAGGGGTTGAAAAGATCGGCATTGTTCGTGCCCGAACCCTCACCGGCGGCGAGGGGCGTGCCCGCGCCCATGGCGAGCAAAGGCACTGCGATCAGCCCAGACAAACGCCGCACAACAAACTCCGCGACCCGCGCGCCGGGCCGACGGAATCCTCACAGTTTATGGTTAATGAACCCTTCCAGCCGCGATCCGGAAACGTCAGGCGGCGACGACCTTGAGCACCCCGACCTCGTGGCCCACGACGCGCACCTTGCTGCCCGCCGACAGGTCCGGACCGCTGATCCGCCAGACCGTATCGTCCAGGCGAAGCCTGCCGAAGCCGTCGATGATCGGCGCATCGATGATTGCCTCATGCCCGACAAAGCGTTCGGCGCGGTTGTTGAGGAACGGCTGATCCGTCACGTGCACTCGCCCGCGTGAATACCGCCACCAGCCGATCACCACCGCTAGCGAGAGGAGGCCGAACACGGTAATTTCGCCCGGCCAGCTGACCCCAAGGACGAATGACACCAGTCCGGTAACGATGCCGGCGGCGCCGAGCCAGAGAAAGTAACCACCAGGCACCACCAGCTCGAGAGCAAGCAGCACGAGGCCGAGGACGAACCAGGCCCAGGGGCCGTACTGCACGAAGAGATCAAACAGAACCATCTGGAATGCTCCTCTATCGCGGGGTTACGTGTTGGTGGACGGTGGACGCGAATTTGTGGTCTGGCGCTGCGGCTTGTCGCCGCCGAACGTCTCCCGGGCAATCTCCGCGATGCCGCCGAGCGCACCGATGACGCTGGCCGCCTCGACGGGCAGCATCAGCACTTTCTGGTTCGGCGACTTCGCCAAACCCTCGAGAGCCTTGATGTAGTTGTTGGCGACGAAGTAGTTGATCGCCTGGACGTCGCCGGCCGCGATAGCGTCGGACACCATCTGCGTCGCCTTGGCTTCGGCTTCCGCGGAGCGCTCCCGCGCCTCGGCGTCACGGAACGCCGCCTCGCGCCGGCCTTCTGCTTCGAGCACCTGCGCCTGCTTGGCGCCTTCGGCCTGGAGGATCGCCGCCTGCCGCTTGCCTTCAGCCTCCAGCACGAGCGCACGCTTCTCGCGCTCTGCCTTCATCTGCCGGCCCATCGAGTCCACCAGGTCCTTGGGCGGATCAATGTCCTTGATTTCGATGCGCGTGATCTTGAGACCCCACGGGTTCACCGCAGCGTCGACAACGTGCAGCAGGCGCGTATTGATCTGGTCGCGATTGCTGAGCAGTTCGTCGAGGTCCATCGAGCCCATCACCGTACGAATATTGGTCATCGTCAGGTTGAGGATCGCGTTTTCGAGGTTGGCCACCTCGTATGCCGCCGATGCAGCATCGAGGATCTGGTAGAATGTCACGCCGTTTGCCGTCACCGAGGCGTTGTCCTTGGTGATGACCTCCTGGTGCGGTACGTCGAGCACCTGCTCCATCATGTTGATCTTGCGGCCGATGCCATCGACGAACGGCACAATCAGGTTCAGGCCGGGCTTCATGGTGCCGATGTAACGGCCGAAGCGCTCAACCGTGAAATTGTAGCCCTGCGGGACCGTCTTGACGGCCGCGAGAAGCACCAGCACCGCCAGCACGCCGAGCACGATCAGCGTAATGCTCAACCCGTCGAGACCGAAATCCATAGCGATTCTCCCCTCGGGCGCAGGACAAATGGCGCCTCGCTCTATGATTTATGTGCCGCCTACCCGCGGCGCAATGCGTTGGCGGGGAAAACCCGGTGTTGGTTACGAGAAGTTTTCATGGCGTGCCGATGACGGCATGGTGGCCGGGCCCTCTCCGGCAGAATCGACGCCGGCCTTCGTTGAGCGCTTGGTGCCACGGAACCCTGCTCATTGCCGGTCGTTGCAGGTGAGCAGCCTTTCCGAGGAGATGAGAAATGCCCACACGTCCGATCTGGAAGGGGCAGTTGCGCCTGAGCCTCGTGTCCATCAATGTCGAGATGTACCCCGCGCACAAATCCGGGGCAGCGACCTCGTTCAACCAGATCCACGCCCCCTCGGGAAAGCGCATCCACTACCAGAAGGTGGTGGACGGCATCGGGCCGGTGGACAAGGACGATATCAAGAAGGGGTATGAGTACGAGAAGGGCGAGTATGTTCTGCTCGAAGACGAAGAGCTCGATGCGGTGAAGCTCGAGACCAAGAAGACGCTCGAGCTGGTGCAGTTCGTCGAAGAGGACGAGATCCCCCTGCTCTACTACGACACGCCCTATTTCCTGTCGCCTGCCGACGACCTCGCCGAGGACGCCTTCCGCGTCGTAAGGGACGCCCTGCGCAAGGCGAAGAAAGTTGGCTTGGGTCAGCTGGCTCTGCGCGGGAAAGAATACCTCGTCGCCATCAAGCCGTGCGGCAAAGGCATGCTGCTCGAAACGCTGCACTACGACGAAGAAATCAAGAAGTCCGATCCGTTCTTCTCCGAGATTCCAGCCAAGTCGGCCGATCCCGATCTGCTCGACGTCGCGGCCGCGCTGATCGAGAAAAAGACCGACAAGTTCGATCCAAAGATCTTCAAGGATCACTACCAGGCGGCGTTGCGTGAACTGATCCAGCGCAAGCTCAAGAGCAAGGGCCGCCGGATCGCGGTCGAGGACGAGCCCAAGGACCGCAAGCAGACCAGCAATGTCATCGACCTGATGGCCGCGCTGAAGAAAAGCCTCGAAAGTGGCGAACGCAAACCCGCCGCGAAAGCCAAACCCGCTTCCGCGAAAAAAGCGCCAGCCAGGAAGGCGGCAGCCAAGAAGTCACCCTCACGCAAGAAGGCTGGCTGATGGCGCGCGCACAGCAGCTGCTCAAGACTTACCGGCAGAAGCGCGACTTCACCAAGACTGCCGAGCCATCCGGCGAAAAGCCAGCGGCGAAGGGATCAAAAGCGCTGACCTTCGTGGTCCAGAAGCACGACGCGACACGCCTGCACTATGACTTCCGTCTCGAACTCGACGGCGTGCTGAAAAGCTGGGCGGTGACCAAGGGGCCATCAACAAACCCGGCTGACAAGCGTCTCGCCGTTCATGTCGAGGATCACCCGCTCGACTATGGTGGGTTCGAAGGCACGATCCCCGAAGGTGAGTATGGCGGCGGCACCGTGATGCTGTGGGACCAGGGCACCTGGGAGCCGATCGGCGATCCGCACGAAGGTCTCGAGAAGGGCGATCTCAAGTTTACCCTGAGCGGCAAGCGAATGAAGGGCGAATGGGTCCTGGTCCACATGAAGGGCCGCGACGTCACGAAACGCGATGGCTCGGCGCGCGAAAACTGGCTGCTGATCAAGCACCGCGACAAATACGCGACCGAGAGCGGGGAACTCACCGAGAAGTTCACCACGAGCGTAGAGACAGGGCGCGACCTTCCCGGCATCGCCAAAGGCTTGAAGTCGCGGCGCAAGGCCGCGGCCCTCTCGGCGCCGGCGAAGGTGTGGACCAGAAAGGGTGAACAGGTTCTGCCCGACTTCCGGCCACCGCAACTCTGTACCCTCGTCGAAGGCATTCCTGAGGGCGGTGACTGGCTGTTCGAAATGAAATTCGACGGCTATCGCGCCATCGCCGCAATAGCCGGCGACCAGGTGCGCATCTACACGCGCAACGGCAATGACTGGACCGAAAAGTTCGGCGCGTTGGTCAAGCCGCTCGGCAAGCTCACCAAGGGCTCGGCCCTGATCGACGGCGAGATCGTCGCCTTCAAGGGCGAGCGCACCGACTTCTCGAGCCTGCAGGAGGCATTGTCGTCGGGTGCGGCGCTCACCTATTTCGCCTTCGACCTCCTGGAGGAAAATGGCGAGGACCTGCATCGACTTCCCCTGCTCGAGCGCAAGGAGAGGCTGCACAATCTGCTCGGCAAGCGACGTTCGACCGATCCGATCCACTATTCCGAGCACGTCATCGGTGAGGGCGAGAAGTTCTTCCAGGCCATGAGCGACGGCGGCTACGAGGGCATGGTGGCCAAACGCGTCGATGCGCCTTATCGCGGCGAGCGCACCAAAAGCTGGCTCAAGATCAAATGCGGTCACCGCCAGGAATTCGTCATCGGCGGCTGGCGCCCGAGCGACAAGAAGAAAACGTTCGCTTCGCTGCTGCTCGGCACCTTCGAGGACGGCGAGCTCGTCTATCACGGCCGCGTCGGCACAGGCTGGAACGACAAGCTGGCCAGCGAACTACAAACTGCGCTCGACAAGCGAGCCACTGCCACCAATCCCTTCGTAAACGCGCCGCGCGACATCATCCGTCATGCAAAATGGGTGAAGCCTGATCTGGTGGGCGAAGTGAGCTTCACCGAATTCACGCCGGACGCTATCGTGCGCCATCCGTCCTTCGTGGGCCTCCGCAGGGACAAGAAGGCGAGGGAGATCACGCTTGAGCGACCCAAGGACGCGCCCGTGCCTGCCAGTCCGAAGAAACCAGCCTCTGCAAAGACTCAGGCGCGCACCCGCAAAGGCGCGGCCGTGAAGCCCCTCGTTTTCACTACGGAGATGGGCATCGCAGCCGCCGAGCGTCTTGGCGTAAAGCTCACCAGCCCCGACAAGGTCGTTTACAAGGACGGCACCATCACCAAGGCCATGCTGGTCGCCTATTACGACGCCGTGTCGGAAGCCATGTTGCCCCACGTCGCCAAGCGACCGCTGTCACTGGTGCGCCTGCCGACCGGGAGCAGCAAACCGTTCTTCCAGAAACACGACAGCGGCGGGTTTCCGGCTGCGTTCAAGAAGGTGAAGATCACAGAGACCACCGGACCGACCGACATCTACCTCTACATCGATGGTGCCGATGGACTCGCCGCAGCAGTGCAGATGAGCGCGCAGGAGCTGCATATCTGGGGCAGCCATATCGACAAGCTCGAACACGCCGACCGCATCATCTTCGATATCGATCCCGACGAGGGCCTCGACTTCAAGGCGACGCGGCAGGCTGCAATGGATATCCGCGACAAGCTCGGAGAGTGGGGCCTCGAAACCTTTCCCATGGTCACCGGCGGCAAAGGCATTCACGTCATCGCACCGCTGCGCCGTACGCTGGAATGGCCCGAGATCAAACTGTTCTGCCACGCCTTCGCCGACAAGCTCGCAGCCGACGAACCCGAGCGTTTCACCTCGAACATCCGCAAGGCCACGCGCAAAGGCCGGATGTTCGTCGACTACCTGCGTAACGAGCGCGGCTCGACGGCTGTGAGCCCCTACTCCACCCGCGCCAAGCCGGGGTGTCCCGTGGCAGTGCCGGTGGGCTGGGATGAGATCGAAACGCTGACCTCCGCCAGTGGATTCTCGCTTGGCGAATCCGCAGCGCGGGCGAAGGGTCCCGACCCGTGGAAGGGCTACTTCGACACGACGCAGTCGATCACCAAAGCGATGCTGAGTGCGGTGGCTGGCGACAAACTGAAGAAGGACTAGATCCAGCCGGCGAGTTCGCGGCGGACGACGCTCTCGAGCATCACCATGCCGCCTTCGCTGTCGTTGAGGCAGGGCAGGTAGGCGAATTTCTGCCCGCCGGCATGCTCGAACTGCTCCCGCCCGGTGATGGCGATTTCTTCGAGCGTCTCGATACAATCCGTCGAAAACGCGGGCGCTACGACGGCCACTCTTGTAATGCCCTGCCCCGGCAAGGCTTCGAGCGTCGCGTCGGTGGCGGGCTCAAGCCACTTGGCGCGGCCGAAACGACTCTGGAACGTCACTTTGATCTTGCTCGTCGGCCAGCCCAGATGCTCGGTGAGCAGCCGGGTCGTCTTCAGGCACTGGCAGTGATAGGGGTCACCGCGCTCGAGATAGGTCACCGGCATGCCGTGATACGACGTGAGGATCATATCTGGCGTGAAATCGAGCTTCATCAGCCCGTCGCTGAGGCTCTGCGCGAGGGCGGCGATGTATTCGGGTGTATCGAAGTACGGGGGCAGTGTTCGCACTGCCGGCTGCCACCGCATGCCGGACATAGCCTCGAACGCCTTGTCGTTGGCAGTTGCGGTAGTGGTAGCCGAATACTGCGGATAAAGCGGCGCAAGGAGAATGCGGCTGCACCCCGCCTCCCGCATCGCGGCGAGCCTGTCGGCCGTCGAAGGCTTGCCGTAGCGCATGGCGAAATCGACGAGGACGCTCGGCCCAAGCCGCGCCTGCAGCGCCTGCGCCTGCCGGCGTGTGATGACACGCAGCGGCGAGTCGTTCTCGGCCTTGTCCCAGATGCGGGCGTAGTTGGCGCCGCTTTTCTGCGGCCGGAAACTCAGGATCGCACCCTGCAGGATCGGCTGCCAGATCAGGGGATTGAGTTCGACGACCCGCCTGTCCGACAGGAACTCACTGAGATAGCGCCGCACGCTCCAGTAATCCGTGGCATCGGGCGTACCCAGATTGAGCAGCAGCACGCCGACCTTTTCGGCGGCGACCGGGGGATGATTGGCTGGTTTGCGAGCGGCTGGCATGGGCTGAAGTTTGGAAATGTTCTAAGCGGCGGCACCATAACCACGAAGCCGCCGCTGACAAGCCGCGCATTGTCACGGCTGCGTTTACCCCAGCGCACCCGTGAAGAAATCAATGATCAGCTTGACATTGAGGCTGACCAGCAGCGCCGCGATGACCGCCGCGAGGAAGGTGAGCCAGCGCGGCGACACCAGTTCACCGAGCTTGCTCTTCTGTGCCGTGAACAGCACCAGGGGGATCACGGCGAAAGGCAACTGGAAGCTGAGGACCACCTGGCTCAGCACCAGTAACTTGCCCAGTTGCGCCTCGCCTGCGATCAGGATTGTCACGATAGCGGGGATGATGGCGACCAGCCGCGTCACCAGCCGCCGCGCCCAGGCCGCCATGCGGATATCGATGAAGCCTTCCATCACGATCTGCCCTGCCATTGTCGCGGTCACGGTGGAATTGAGCCCGCAGCAGAGCAGCGCGACGCCGAACAACACTGGCGCGACGGTTGAGCCGAGCAGCGGGTTCAATAGCCCGTGCGCGACATTGAGATCATCCACCACCTGCCCGCTCTTGTAGAACGTCGCCGCCGCGAGGATGAGCAGCGACGCATTGATGGTGAGCGCGAACATCAGCGCCACCGTGGAGTCGATGGTCGCGAACTTCAGCGCCTCGCGCTTTTCCGGCACCGTGCTGCCATAGGCGCGCGTTTGGATGATGCCTGAGTGCAGGTAGAGATTGTGCGGCATCACCGTGGCGCCGATGATGCCGAGCGCCAGATAGAGCATGTTGGGATTGGCGAACACGTCGGTGGTGGGCGCAAAGCCGCGCACCACAGCGGCCCAATCCGGATTGGCCATCGCAATCTGGAACAGGAAGCAGAACGCGATGACGCCCATCATGGTGATGATGAACGCCTCGATCCAGCGGAAGCCCTTGGTCTGCAGCCACAGGATCAGGAACACATCGAGCGCCGTAATGAAGATGCCGATCTCAAGCGGGATGCCGAAAATGAGGTTGAGGCCGATTGCCGTGCCGATGACTTCGGCAAGGTCGGTCGCGCAGATGGCGAGTTCGGCCAATGCCCAGAGCGGCCAGCTGAGCCAGCGCGGGAATGCATCGCGGCACGCCTGCGCCAGATCCTTGCCGGTCGCGATGGCAAGCCGGGCGCAGAGCGACTGCAGGATGATTGCCATGATGTTCGAAAGCAGCGCGATGGTCAGCAGCGCGTAACCGAACTGACTGCCCCCCGCGAGGGACGTAGCCCAGTTGCCCGGGTCCATGTAGCCGACAGCGACGAGATAGCCAGGCCCGACAAAGGCGAGAAACCGGCGCCAGCCCGTCGTGTTGGCCCGCACGGGAATGGAGCGGAACACATCGGCCAGTGGCGGCGTATCTGAGTCGCGCAGCCAGCCCGGCCGCTTGGTAGGAGCGGTATCCACGGTTTCCGATGACATCCGGTTCGCCCCCTTGTAGCGGCACGTCGCCGCCATTGCAAAGCATTCGCAACTAATAGAGTTGTTGCGAACCATTTGCAAGAACGGACTTGCGGTCGGGAAGTTGCACGGCACGCGGCGAACCGGGGCGCCTTGTCCCTCGGAACCAAATGAGCGCCACGAGATTGTGCCGCTCGGGCTCATCAACAGGCGAATGACTTGGCCGGGATTCCACAGCGGCGTGCGCTGTGATTCCTTAGGGGTCCCGGCGATTCGCTACGCCGAACAAGGAGTTGGGGTTTTTGGACAAAGTCGACGCGCAGCGGGAAGTTCTTCGCCGCTGGCAAGCCCTCCCAGCGTCCGGACGGCAGACCTTCGAACAGGCCACAGGCTTTGCCGAAGCGCAGGCCAACCTGCTCGATTTCCGCACCATGGGCGAAAAGACCAAGGTCATCACGGCGTGGCTGATCCGCGAAATCGAACGCGAAAAGCAGGCTGGGGCGCCAGAGCCAGTTCCCGACAGCGCGAGCTTTGAATCGGCCAAACCGACCAGCGCAATGGAAGCTGACAAGAAGGAGGCTGAAGATGCCGACACCATTGTCGAGGTGGTGACTGCGGAAGAGATCGTGCCGGAAATCGAGAGTGATACCGATCCAGTATTGACTGAGGTGGCCGACGAGGACGCCGAGGAGAAGAACAGCAAGGCGGTCAATCCCTCGGAAGACCTTGTCGAAACACCAGAAGTACTCGAACCGCTTGTCGCGGCAGAGGTGGGGCCGGAAAGCATCGAAGCTGTCGAGATGTCCGAGGTCGAACTGACCGACGATTTCGTGGACAAGGCTGCAATCGCCGATCTCGCTCGGCTCGACGGTGTCGACCTTGCCGAACCTGAGGGGGATGTCGAAAGCCTGGTATCCGATGCGGCAGAGGCGAAGCTCGAGCCGCCCGCTCTGACGGAAAATGACTACGACGCCGAAAGCGAGGCCGACGACGACATGGCATTGTCCGTCGAGGACACGACGTGGACCGAAACGAAACAGGCGCCACGGCCCACCGGAACTGCTTGACGCATTCCGGCGGCGGGTCGCCAATGCGTCTCCGAGCCACGTGGGAGCGACGCAACGATGGGCGCGGGAACCCGGCTGGCGGCAGAAGTGCTGTGGAGGCTGCACAGAGCCTCGACGCGCCGCCTCCAGCCTCGTCTGCGCAGCCGCTATGCCGGGGTTGCCTATGAACATGACCAGAGGCTTGGTGACGCCACGCTGCGCCGTTGGCGCGGTGACCCGACACCCGAATCCACTGCAGACCGCCCCGATTACGAAGCAGGGCTGGTCCGCGGACTGAAGTCCGCCGTGCGTCCGGGCGACCGGGTAACCGTGATTGGCGGCGGTTACGGCATCACCACCGTGATAGCGGCGCAACTGGCCGGCCCCGCCTCGCGGGTGACCTGCTTCGAGGCTAGCTCAGAACAGGTCCGGCTGATGCGCCGCACCCTCACACTCAACGGCGTCGCCGGCCGCGTCCAGGTCAGACGAGAAATCGTTGGCGACGTGTTCCACGTCTATGGCGGCGCGAGCAGGGTTACGCGCATCGCGCCGCAGGATCTACCGGACTGCGATGTACTGGAGATGGACTGCGAAGGCAGCGAGCGCCGCATTCTGTCGGACATGACGATCCGTCCACGCGAGATCGTCGTCGAGACACACGGCTTCTACCACTCACACACGCCGGTCGTGCGCGCCATTCTCGAGCAGCGCGGCTATGCGGTGAAGGATCTGGGGATCGCCGAACCCGACTTGGCTCAGATGTGCATCGACAACGATGTGCGCGTGCTGCACGCCCGTCGCATCGCCTAGAAGCTGGCGATCAGTAATACCATGCCGAAAGCGAACACGGCGACGGCGCCGAGCAATTCCGCAAGCCACACGAGGCGGCTGGCAAGCGGATGGTCACGACCGGCGAGCCGCAATGCAGCGGACTTGGCACCAACGGCGAGCGCGGCGAGCGCGCCCGTCGTGATGGCAGTCCCCAGTCCCATAAGGAACACCGCCGCAACGCCGGCCAGGAGTAGTCCCTGGCTCAGCGCAAAGGCGAGGACGACCAGCGCCCCGGAACAGGGCCGCAGCCCGACAGCCATCACCACGCCGAACTGCTCGCGCCAATTGCCGCGCAGCTGATCGGGCGTCACGACATGCGCGTGGTGATGGTGCACATGGTCATGCGGCGCACGGCCCGGACCAGGGGGCGCGTGGTTGTGGCCGTAGTGCGGATCGTCCGGTAAGCGGCCGTGCACGTCGGCACCGGTCTTGGCAAAAGCCACCGTTCCCGCATCGCCGCGCAGCAAGGCATGGGCACGTGAGCGCTGCATGCCTCGCGCGATGTCGAGATGCTCGGCAGGTGCAGGCTCATCGTCATGGTGATGATGCGAATGCCCGAGGCCGAACAGTTTGCGGATGACCAGCCAGAGGCCGAGCAACGCGACTAGCCCGTAGGACACGATGCCGATCCAGTTTGCGGCGTCGCTGAGCGCCATGCTGGTGAGACCAAGTACGGCGGAGAGGATCAGCACGAAACCGACGGCCACTGCCGATTGCATCAGGGCGGCAAAAAAGCTCAGCAGCACGCCGCGACGCACCTGTTGCTGGCTCGCCAGCACGTATGACGAGATGACGACCTTGCCGTGCCCCGGCCCGGCTGCGTGGAAGATGCCGTAGAGAAAGCTGAGCCCGCCCAGCACCCAGAATGCCGTCCAGTCGCCCTTGAGCCGACCCAGTGCATCGGTAAGCGCGAGGTAGAATTGCCGCTGCTGTTCCGCCACCCAGCCGAAGAACCCGGAGCGCGGGAGGTTGAAACCGGGTTCGGGCGGGGGCCCGCCGAACGGGATCGCATTGGGTTGCGCACTTTGGGCCTCGCCCATCGCAGTTACCGCATCCAGCGCCGTCTCTGGCACCGCTTCGGCAACGCTCAAGCCCGTTCCTGCCGCGCCCGGTAGGCAACTGACGACGATGGCACCCTGCACGCCGCGCAACGCCTGCGCGAGATCGGGCGGCAGTTGGGTGACGTCGGGTGGCAAAGCATAGAGTTCGTCCGCAATCGTGTCAGGCATGGTCTGCGGCGGATCGAGCCGCACTGTGCAGCCGGCGGGCGCGTTCACCAGTTCTACCGCCGACGCATCCTTGAAGGTGATGGCGACGTAGTATTCGGGGTCGTTGATCGCGATCTCGAGCGCCTTGCCGATCCGGTATGGCTGACTGAGCGCCACATCGAAACTCAGCGTCGAGACCTTGCCGTCGAAGTCGATGGTGGGATTGCTGCCGTGGTCGAAGGTCAGATTGTCCGGCCCCTCACCCGCAAACGTGTAGTACTGGTACTCGGCCAGCCCGACCATGTTGTCGTCGGCCAGCGCCTGCGTCTCGGCGCGTGTGACGGTGCCGTCATTGTCGGTATCGAGTCCCTGCACAACCCAGGCTGAATAAGCCTCGTCGAACACCCAGTGATTGTGGATTTCCGCTACACGGCCCTCGGCATCGAAGATGATGCGTGCCGTGGCATCGATGAAGATGTGCGGGTGAGCAAGTGCTGGGGCATTGGGCAAGCAAAGCAGCAGCGCGCCGAGGGCGAACAAGCGACGCATCAATACCTGCATCGAATATTCCGTTCTAGTTCAGCGGGTGGTCTTCGAACCACTTGACCAGATGGTCGATCAGTGCCCGCACTTTGCCGGCGAGGTGCCGCCGGTGCGGATAAACCGCCTTTAGCGTCGATCCGGTCTGCAGGTAAACGTCGAGCACACGGACCAGCCGCCCCGCCTTCAGTTCCGGATCGGCGAGGTAGCCGGGCAATAAGGCGACGCCAAGGCCCGCCAGCGCTGCATCGCGCGCCGAGAGCGGCGAGTTGACCCGCACCGGCCCATTCACATGCACCGAGACCGTCTCGCCCTTATCGACGAAGCGCCAGTTAGCCTGCCCCGCCAGGTTGGTATCGACGATGCACGGTAGCGTCCGCAGATCGTCGGGCGTGGCCGGCTTGCTGTGGGCCAGCAGGAACGCCGGCGATACGACCACCGAGTGTTGCATGTCGCAGATCTTGCGGGCGATGAGCGAGGAATCCTGTGCGGCCGAAATGCGCAACGCAACGTCGATCCCCTCATCCACCAGATCGACGAAACGGTCCTCGAGCCGCAGGTCGAGCTGCACGTCGGGGTGAGCGGCGAGGAATTCGTAAATCGCGGGTGCAAGGATCATCTCACCGAAATTACGTGCTGCCGAAACACGCAGCAGCCCGCGCGGCGCCACCGTCTGGTCGAGGATGGAATTGTCGAGGTCGTCGAGCTGCTGCAGCAACTGGCTTGCCTCGCGATAATAGGCCTCGCCTGCTTCGGTCAGGCTGAGCTTGCGCGTGGTGCGGTTCATCAGCCGCACGCCGAGGTAGTCTTCCAGGTCGGTGACGTACTTGCTGAGCAGCGCCTTGGAACGTCCGTGCTGGCGCGCAGCGGACGAGAAGCCTCCGGCATCGAAAACCTGCACGAAAGCGCGGATACGGGCGAGATCCTGACTCATGGCCCTGTCCTAGCCCATGACGGATTCTCGAACAATCGCCCGCCTTAACCCGCTCCCCGGTTAACGATAGAGGCGAGCGGCATTCGCCAGAAACGCGCACGCCGCCTATTTTGTCCGCATGCCCAAAGCCGCCAAAACCACGACGCGCAGCGCCGCACCACTCTACCGGCTGATCGCGGCAGGCCAACTCGTACATCGCGCCGTGCTCGCACCGCTGCTCACGCAGGGGCTCGAACCCGGTGATGACGCCGTGCTGTACGTGCTCGCGAGCGAAGATGACGTCACCGCAGCCGCTCTGGCTGAGACTACCGGACTGACGACCGAGGCCCTGCGCCGGCGGTTGGCCCGCTTGATCGAACGTGGCCTGGTTGTTCTGCGGGCTGGCGAGGCTGGAGCAGTCCCCACGCTGGCGTTGACCGACCGCGGGGCACGGCTCGAGGAGCTGATCGCCGACCACTGGAGCGTGACCGAAACGGCGCTGCTGGGTGAGTTGACGCCCCGCCAGCGCAAGGTGCTCGGCAAGCGGCTGACGCGGATTATTGCACTACTGACGGCATAGGCCGCAGGTCGCGCCTCAGCGCACGCTCCAGCATCATCGTCAGCGAGACGGCGACGAAGGCGAACACCACCATGCCGAGCGACAGCAGGTGGGCGTAGTTCCACTCGCCACGCTCGACATAATCGTAGATCGCGATCGACAGCACTTTCGTCTCGCCTGGAATATTGCCGCCAATCATCAGCACGACGCCGAACTCGCCGACCGCGTGCGCGAACGTCAGCACGGCGCCCGACAGGAAACCGGCCCGCGCCATCGGCACGCAGACACGCCAGAAGCTCTGCCGGCTCGTCGCCCCCAATGTCGCAGCTGCCTCGAGCGGCTCATCACCGATCGACTCGAATGCAACACGGATGGGCTGCACCATGAAGGGTAGCGAATAGATCAGCGAACCGATGACCAGCCCTTCGAAAGAAAAGGCCAGCGTCCGCGCGCCCCACAACGCAGCCAGCATCCCGCCCGGCCCGTTCGGTCCCAGCGCAATCAGCAGGTAGAAGCCGAGCACCGTGGGCGGGAGCACAAGTGGGAGTGCCACGATGGCGGCGATGGCTTCCTTCCACCGCGCCCGCGATTGCGACAGCCACCACGCGATGGGCGTCGCAATCACCAACAGCAGCAATGTGACGATAGCCGCAAGGCTCGCCGTCAGCCGGATCGCCGGAAGGATGTCGCTGAGAGAC
>JBEBHC010000041.1:0-23801 GCA_040081185.1 Devosia sp.
CGAGCCGGGCGGCCAGTTCGAGCTGAGTGGCGCACCCGCTGCGACCATCCACGAAGCGGCTGCCGAACTCGACGCGCACCTCGCCGATTGCCACGCCGTCGGCGACGCGCTCAACATCCATTTCCTCAGCCTAGGCTGCACTCCGTTGTGGAGCGTGCGCGACATCCCGGCCATGCCGAAATCGCGCTACGGCATCATGACGCCGTACATGGACAAGGTCGGCAAGCTCGGCACATCGATGATGTATCGTTCCGCCACCGTGCAGGCGAACCTTGATTTCGCCGACGAAGCCGACATGATCAAGAAGCTGCGCGTCTCATTGGCGCTGCAGCCGGTGGTGACGGCCCTGTTCGCCAACTCGCCCTTCATCGACGGCAAGCCTTCGGGCTACCTGAGCTTCCGCTCGCACATCTGGCTGGATACCGACAGGGCGCGCACCGGCATGCTGCCCTTCGCCTTCGATCCGGGCTTCGGCTTCGAGCGCTATGCTGATCACGCACTCGACGTGCCGATGTATTTCGTCATCCGCGACAAGCAGTACATCAACGTCGCCGGCGAGAGCTTCCGCGCCTTCCTCGACGGCAAGCTGCCGCAACTGCCCGGCGAAAAGCCCACCATCAAGGATTGGGAAGACCACCTCTCGACCCTCTTCCCTGAAGTGCGCCTGAAGCAGTTCCTGGAGATGCGCGGGGCCGACATGGGCAGCCGCGAACACGTCCTGGCGCTCCCCGCCCTCTGGATGGGCCTGCTCTACGACGATGCCGCACTCGACGACACGTGGGATCACGTCAAGAAATGGACCGTCGAGGAAATGGCCGAGCTGCGCGAGGCCGTTCCGCGCACCGCCCTCAAGACCATGTTCCGCAACCGCCCCGTCAGCGACATCGCGCGAGCCGTCGTCGACAACGCCCGCGACGGCCTGAAGCGCCGCGGCCTCGGCGAGGAGATCTACCTCGCACCGCTCGAGCAGACCCTCGCCACCGGCATGACTCAAGCCGATGTGTGGCTCGAGAAATACCATGGTGAATGGGCCGGCGACCTCAGCCGCGTCTTCGACGAAGCCGAGATCTGACCTCGCCCGGCGGCTGCTACTTCGTCTGCCCCTGAATGGTCCGGTTGCCGATCCATGCGCCGATCACGGCGAGCAGGATGGCGAGCACCACGCCGAGCAGCACCACCGGCGTCGTCATCTCGCCGCGAAACACCGCGCGCAACCCGTCGACGATATGCTTGAACGGGTTCACGTCGCTCAGGATCTGCAGCCACCGCGGCGCCAGCGTCATCGGCAGCAGGATGCCCGACAGCAGCAGGATCGGCAGCGCCAGTGCGTTCACCAGCGGCGCCAGCGTGTCCTCGCTCTTGGTCGCCAGCCCGATCGAGTTCGAAATGAACGAGAAGGCGGCGCCGAGAATGCCGATCAGGATCAGCCCGATGATCAGCGCCGGCACCGGCACGCGCAGGCCGAAAAAGTAGGCACAGATCAGCAGCATGATCGCCTGGACGACGATCACTACCACGTCGCGCAGGGCACGCCCGGCGATCAGCGCGGTCCGGTTGGCCGGCGTCACCATCATCCGGTCGATAACGCCCGAGCGCCACTCGGCGATAATGCCGAAGCCCACGAACAAGCCGCCGAAAATGCCCATCTGGACCAATAGGCCCGGCACGAAAATCTGCCAGGCATCGCCGGGCGGAAAGCCCGGTGCCTGCGCCATGCCGACCAGCAGCGGCCCGAACAGGGTCAGATAGAGGATCGGCTGCATCAGCCCGATCAGTACCCAGAGCGGTTGACGCAGGGACAGTGTCATCGCGCGGGCGAAGACGATCCAGGTATCACGGAAGAATGTCATTCTGGTTCTCCTTAGTCGCGCAGGCTGCGGCCGGTCAGGGTGAGGAACACATCGTCCAGCGTCGGCCGGTTGACGTCGACGCCGATCGCGTCGATGCCCGCCTTGGTCAGGTCGCCGAGGAGCACCGGCAGGGCGCGGCCACCATCCGGCACGTGCAGGCGCACCACATGGCCCTCGATCCCCGGCTTGTCGGCGCCTTCCAGCGCACCGGCAATCTCGGCCGCTTTGCGCGCATCGGCTTCGTGCCGCAGCGTCAGCGTGATCGCATCGCCCGAGACGCGCTTCTTGAGCTCGGCCGGCGTGCCTTCGGCAACGATCGTCCCGTTGTCGATGATCAGGATGCGGTCAGACAGCGAGTCTGCCTCGTCCATGTAATGCGTGGTGAGAAACACCGTGGTCTCATGCTCATCGCGCAGCGACCGGATATGGGTCCACAGGTTCGCCCGGCTCTGCGGGTCGAGCCCTGTCGAGGGTTCATCGAGGAACACCAACTCCGGACGATGGATCAGCCCCATCACGATATCGAGCCGCCGCTTCTGCCCGCCCGACAGCGAGCCGCATTGCCGCTTCCACACATCGGCGAGGTCGAGCGCCGCCAGCAGATCCTGCCCGCGCTTGGTCGCTGTGGCCTTGTCGATGCCGTAGAAGGCGGCGTGACTGGTGATTTCCTCGCCCACGATCGCCTCCGGGGAGGTCGATCCGGCCTGGCTCACATAGCCGATCTTGCGGCGCACCCCGATGGCGTCGTTGCGTAGGTCGCTGCCTGCGACACTGGCGCTGCCGCCTGTCGGCTCGAGCAGCGTCGCGAGCATCTTGAGCGTCGTGGTCTTGCCGGCGCCGTTCGGCCCGAGAAAGCCGACGATTTCGCCTTTGGTCACCTTGAGGTCGATGCCACGCACCGCCTCGATATCCTTGCCACGGGCCTTGTAGGTCCGCTTGAGACCCTTGGCCTCGATCATCGTCTCGCTCATGGCGGCTCCATCGCGTGTCAGTCGGCGCAGCGGCCGGAAGGCCGCGGCTGGGGAATGCATGGTCATGTGGTGCTCCATGCCGGAACTGTGTGTCGAGCGCTTGATCACGCTTGCGACTTCAGAAATCTCATCGTATAATTATCTTATGGATCAAGATATTCAGTCGTCAAGTGAAAATGAGCGACTGGCCCTGATGGTCGAGATTGGTGACAGCAGCCGCCAAAATCAGGCCGCAACGGACCTTTTCGACGAACGCCTCGGCGACTTTCTTGGCATCAACCGCACAGACGGGCGCTGCCTCGATGCAATTTCGCGGCTTGGACGCGTCTCCGCTGGGCAACTGGCCATCGAGAGCGGACTGACCACAGGCGCCGTCACGGCGGTAATCGACCGCCTCGAACTCGCCGGTTACGTGCAGCGCGCCCGCGACCCGCTCGATCGCCGCAAGGTGTGGGTCGAGCCGACCCCCCATGTCACACAGCTCGTCGAAATGATCTTCGGCGTGTACGACACATTGGGGCCGATGATGATGCTCCACTTTTCCGGCGAGCAACTGCGTGGCGTGCTGGCCTTCCTGCGCATGGGCACGCGCATCAATGCCGAACTCGCTGCCGGTCTGCATGAGAACACCCAAGTGCATGCCGCGCCTGATGCCCGGCTCGAACAGGCCCGCCACTTCCGTCGCGCCGTCGATGCGATGAAGCCGCAGCTGCGCGCCGCCCTCGAGAACCTCGCGCCAGACCCGGCGGACGAGCGCTAGAGCGACGTTATACGGTGGCGAGTCGAGCCTATTCGGCCGCGACCGGCAGCGCTTCCTTGTGCGTGCTGTCGAGATTGCCCATCGAGTTCACGATATGGCTCGCCAGCGCATCGTAGATCCCGCCATAGGCGTGGCTGGCGCGCATCAAAGCGATCTGCGCATCGCGCAGCCGCGGCAGCCGCTTGTCCTCGGAGATCACCCGCATGCCCGGCTGCAGCGCGCTCTCGGGCAGGAACCCCACCGCGAGATCGGTCAGCACCGCGCTGGTGATCGCGGTCGCATTCGATGACGTATAGGCGATGCGATAGTCGCGGCCGATGCGCGTCAACTCCTCGGTCGCGTTTTCGCGCCAGTAGCAGCAGGTCGGGCCACAGGCGAGGGGCAGGGGGTCCTGGCTGATCGCCTGCCCGCCATGCGAGGCAACCCAGAACATCCGCTCCGTACGGAACAACTCGCCGAACTCGCGATCGGTGCCCTGCGTGAACACCACCAGGTCGTACTTGCCCGCCTTCATGCCGGCCAGCAGTTCTTCCGACGGCTGGCAGCGCACATCCACCATGATGCGCGGATGCGTGCGCTGGAAGCTGGACAGGATCACCGGCAACAGCCGAACCGCGTAATCGTCGGGGACGCCGAAGCGGATCGAGCCCGCCAGGTCCTCGTCCGAGAACAGGTCCATGATCTCGGCATTGGTCTTGAGCATCTTGCGCGCCCGGGCGTAGAGCGCCTCGCCGTGCTGGGTCAGGCTCACGCTCCGTCCGTCGCGGCTGAGCAGGGGATGGCCGAGCCGTTCCTCCAGCCGCTTGATCTGCATCGAAACGGCCGACTGCGTCTTGTTCACCCGGCGCGCCGCCTCGGTGAAACTGCCGCAATCGGCGATGGCGCAAAAACTCTGGAGCTGGTCGAGATCGAGGGGCGTGGTCATCGTGTCTGTCCATCACGGATTTTGATGATGAGGATGACTTCTATTTGTTAGACGAATGGATGTCGAGTCCGTAGATACGTCACCAACGCGAGTTGAAATCGCGTCGGGCAGCCGGCCTCCCGCTGGCACAAGTACTTGATCTGGAGACTGAAAATGGCGCTTCTGCTTTCGGGCGAGCGGCCGTCCACCGCCGCTGTCACGCTCAATCCGTTCCGCATGGCCGTAACCTGGTATGGCCGGGCTCGCGCTGCGAAAACGCAGCGTCAGGCGTTCAACAGTCTCCTGTCGCTCGACGCCCACCAGCTCAACGATCTCGGCATCAACCGCGGCGACCTGTTCGACGCCATGTACGCCGAACCCCGGCGCGGTATCCGCATGCTGAACGATCGCCGGGCCAAGACCTCATCCGATTGGCTTCACCCGTAAGGGCGAGCCTCTTCCCGGGGTGAGCCTGCCCGCTTGCCCTGGGTTTCCTGACGACTGGCCGGATCCTCGCGATCCGGCCATTTGTTTTTGGAGGCTGCCGCCTACGGAAGCTTGCCGAAGCCTTCGTTGAAGCCGTTGAGCGACACCGGGATGCCGATGCCCTCTTCGGGCGTCTTGAACACCACGAAGATCGCGGTTTTGCCGGTGCTCAGCGTCTTGAGCAGGGCGTCGTCCATCACGACCTCCGACACGCAGCCCAGCGGCATGCAGCGCACGAACGGCACCCGGCCCATATCCGTGCCGTCGACATTGAGCCCCAGTTGGTTGGGCAACAGCACGCCCAGCGGCGCCACGATGCGCAGCAGCCGGGCCTTCTGGTCCGCGGTCTTCAGCGCAATCACCGACAGCGAAACGTTCTGCTGGTCTTCCGCCGTCACGTTCTGGATCAGCGCACATTGCTCGAAACTGGCGCCCGGCGGGGTATCGCAGGTCATCTGCCAGTCGCCGTACTGCGCCTTGACTTCGCCTTGGGCCAAAGCCCAGGTTGCGGGCAGCAGGAATGCGAGCATCAGCCCGGCGGCGATGCCCAGAAAGCGCTCCGCGAAAGCACCCATGACGTGTCGTTTCCTCTTTATGGCCCAACCTGCAGCAACCGGCCTTCGGCCTAGTTAAACAGCGGCCGGGCGCCGCGCAATCTCAAAGCCTCCGGGGCTCCCTCGGCACCGGCCAGCGATGCCGATCAAAAGCGGCGCTTTCGTGGGACGCATTTTGACGCACGCACGCCGCTTCTGCCGTAATTGCGCTGACTTGCCCGATGTGGTTTAGACACATTCCAAGTTTCAGCGCTCCGAGGCTGTGAGTCGGGGCGGCGTTGCGCTGCCGCAGGTCAAGTCTCTGCCTCCGCTGCAAACCGGACGAACGGGATCTCAAGGGGGTTATAGGTGACCGGTCAGTTTCTCCGCTCTTTCGGCATAGCGCTAGGCGCTGCGGCAGGTCTGCTTCCCGGCTTCGCCTTTGCCGCAGCCGGCCAGCCCACCGCGGGTGAGCTTGGCATGCAGGACCCTGTCACCCCGATCGCGGATTCCATCCACGCCTTCCACGACGGCATCCTGTTGTGGACGGCGATCCTGATCTCGCTGCTGGTGCTGGTGCTGCTCGGCATCGTCATCGTGCGCTTTAATGCCCGCAGCAATCCCACCCCGTCGCGGTTCACCCACAACACGCTGGTCGAGGTCATCTGGACCGTGCTGCCGGCCGTGATCCTGATCATTATCGCCATCCCGTCTTTTGCGGTGCTGACCGATCAGCTCACCATTCCCGACGGCGTGCGCAAATATCTCGGCACCAACATCTTCTCGTTCGGCGAGGTCGAAGTCCCGGCCCCCGCGCTGACCGTCAAGGTCACCGGCTCGCAGTGGTACTGGACCTACGAATATGTGGACCAGCAGAAGAGCTTCGACTCTTACCTCCTGCCCGACGACAAGCGCCTCGCCCAGACGCCGGTGCAGCCGCGCCTGCTCGCGGTCGACAACATGCTCATCGTTCCGGTCAACGCCACCGTGCGCGTCCAGGTCACGTCCGACCCCGCCGGCGTCATTCACGCCTTCGCCGTCCCCTCCTTCGGCATCATCATCGACGCCGTGCCGGGCCGTCTTAACGAGACCTGGTTCAATGCCCGCAAGGAAGGCGTCTATTACGGCCAATGCCGCGAACTTTGCGGCAAGGACCATGCTTTCATGCCTATCGCCGTGCGCGTGGTGAGCCAGCCGGTCTACGACGCCTGGATGGCCGCATTCACCGCCGGCAGCATCGATACCGCCAATGCAACCCTGCCACCCGTGACGCTGGAGCAGCCGGCCTGATCGGCCGCGCGACTGAGATAGAATAAGGGAAAGCCAAGATGGCCGACACGCACGCGCTTCACGCTCACGAAGGTCACGACCACGAGGCCCATGGGGCCCATGAGCACCACGGCCACCCCACGGGTTGGCGGCGCTACGTTTACTCCACCAACCACAAGGACATCGGCACGATGTACCTTGTGTTCGCCCTCATCGCCGGCGTCATCGGCGCGCTGCTCTCGGGCATGATGCGCCTCGAACTGCAGGAACCGGGCATCCAGATTTTCCACGGCCTCGCCGCCATGGTCTATGGCACCTCCGGCGCCGAGGCCCTCGATGCCGGCAAGCACATGTACAATGTGTTCACCACCGCTCACGCGCTGATCATGATCTTCTTCATGGTCATGCCCGCCATGATCGGCGGCTATGCCAACTGGTTCGTGCCACTGATGATCGGCGCGCCGGACATGGCGTTCCCGCGCATGAACAACATCTCGTTCTGGCTCCTCCCGCCCGCCTTCCTGCTGCTGATCCTGTCGATGTTCTTCGAGGGTCCGTCAGGTGCGCACGGCGTCGGCGGTGGCTGGACCATCTATCCGCCGCTATCGACCACCGGCCAGCCCGGCCCGGCGATGGATTTCGCCATCCTCTCGCTCCACCTCGCCGGTGCGAGCTCGATCCTCGGCGCCATCAACTTCATCACCACCATCTTCAACATGCGTGCCCCCGGCATGACCATGCACAAGATGCCGCTGTTCCCCTGGGCCATCCTGGTGACGGCGTTCCTGCTGCTGCTGTCGCTGCCGGTTCTCGCGGGCGGCATCACCATGCTCCTCACCGACCGCAATTTCGGCACCAGCTTCTTCAAGCCGGACGAGGGCGGTGACCCGGTCCTGTTCCAGCACCTGTTCTGGTTCTTCGGCCACCCCGAAGTTTACATCCTCATCCTGCCGGGCTTCGGCATCGTCAGCCACATCGTGTCGACCTTCTCGCGCAAGCCCGTCTTCGGCTATCTCGCGATGGTCTATGCCATGGTCGCCATCGGCGGTGTCGGCTTCATCGTGTGGGCCCACCACATGTACACCACGGGCCTGAGCCTCAACGTGCAGCGCTACTTCGTGGCGGCCACCATGGTCATCGCCGTGCCCACCGGCGTGAAGATCTTTTCGTGGATCGCCACCATGTGGGGCGGCTCCATCTCGTTCCGTCCGCCCATGCTGTGGGCCATCGGTTTCATCTTCCTGTTCACCGTCGGCGGCGTGACCGGCGTGGTGCTGTCGAACGCCGGTGCCGACCGTGCGCTGCACGACACCTATTACGTGGTGGCACACTTCCACTACGTGCTGTCGCTCGGCGCCGTCTTCGCCATCTTCGCGGCTTGGTACTACTGGTACCCCAAGATGTTCGGCATCATGTATAATGAGACGCTGGCGACCATCCATTTCTGGATCACCTTCGTCGGCGTGAACGTGGTGTTCTTCCCGCAGCACTTCCTCGGCCTCAGCGGCATGCCGCGCCGCTATATCGACTATCCCGATGCGTTCGCCTTCTGGAACCGCGTCTCGTCGATCGGCTACTACATCACCTTCGCCGGCCTGCTGCTGTTCCTCTACCTCCTGTTCGAATCCGCGCGGAAGCGGCGTCCGGCTCCGGCCAATCCTTGGGGTGAAGGCGCCACCACGCTCGAATGGACGCTGCCGTCCCCACCGCCCTTCCACCAGTTCGAGACGCTGCCGCGGATCGATACCAAGGCGGATCACTAAGGACTTCGCGTGTGGCCCTCGCCGGTGACAGCACAGACTATTCGGCAATCGCCGGCGGAGCGCGGGTAGAGGACTACTTCGCGCTCCTCAAGCCGCGCGTCATGTGGCTGAGCGTGTTCACCGCGCTCATCGGCATGCTGCTCGCGCCCGTCGGGCTCAACCCGGTGGTCGGCTTCATCGCCATCCTCTGCATCGCACTCGGCGCCGGCGGTTCCGGCGCCCTCAACATGTGGTTCGATGCCGACATCGATGCCGTGATGAGCCGCACCGCCAACCGGCCTATCCCGGCTGGTCGTGCCACGCGCAGCGAAGCGCTCGGCCTCGGCCTCGTCTGCTCGAGCTTCGCCGTCGGCATCCTCGGCCTTGCAACCAACTGGGTTGCGGCAGGGCTGCTCGCCTTCACCATCTTCTTCTACGTCGTCATCTACACGATGTGGCTCAAGCGCTCGACGCCGCAGAACATCGTGATCGGCGGCGCAGCCGGTGCCTTCCCGCCGATGGTCGGCTGGGCCGCGGCCACCGGTGACGTCACGCTCGTGCCCGTCGTGCTCTTCCTCATCATCTTCCTGTGGACCCCGCCGCACTTCTGGGCGCTCGCACTCTACAAGCAGGGCGACTACGGCGCGGCCGGCATCCCGATGCTGCCCAACGTCGCCGGTGAGCGGGCGACCAAAGTGCAGATCGTGCTCTACACGTTCGCGCTCGCCGCCTCGAGCATTGTGCCCTCTCTCATCGGCTTCACCGGCTGGCTCTACACCGGCGTCGCCGTGTTGAGCGGTGTTGGCTTCATTGCCTTGTCGCTGCGCCTCTTCGTCACCGCCGACAACGTGAAGATGAAGCGCAGCGCCCGTACGCTCTTCACCTATTCGCTGAGCTACCTCTTCGTGATCTTCCTCGCCCTGATGGCAGATCATGTCGCGCAGCTGGCCGGGTGGATGTGATGGCCGGCCCGCCCGTTCCCACGCTCCGCCCGCCGACGCCCGAAGAGCTGAAGCGCCGCCGCCGCAACTCCATCGCGCTCGGCGCGATCCTCGCGATCCTCGCCCTCATCTTCTACGCCCTCACCATCGCCAAGATGGGCCCGGCCGTGTTCAACCGGGACCTCTGAGCATGACCGACACCACCCTCCCGGTCGCCCCTACGAGCCGCAACCTCCGTGTCGCCGGCATTCTCGCGCTCATCGTCGCGGGTATGGTCGGCTTGTCTTATGCGGCCATCCCGCTCTACCAGCTGTTCTGCCAGGCCACGGGTTACGGCGGCACCACGCGCGTCGCGAGCGACAATCCCAAGGGCGTCATCGCGCGCGAAATGACGATCCGCTTCGATTCCAATATCGATGGCTCGATCCCCTGGACCGTGACACCGAGCCGGCCCGTCACCGGCCAGATCGGCAAGGTGGAGACGGTCGTCTTCACCGCTCACAACCTGACCAACAAAACTGTCACCGGCACGGCGATCTTCAACGTCACGCCCGAACTCGCCGGTTCCTATTTCAACAAAATCGAGTGTTTCTGCTTCACCGAGCAGACGCTCAAGCCCGGCGAGACCGTTCAGATGCCGGTGACATTCTTCGTCGATCCCGATATCGACAAGAACGCCGATCTCGACACCATTCACGACATCACTCTCTCCTACACCTTCTACGCTTCAGCCAATAAGGGAAGCTGACCATGGCCGACGTTGCCCACGCCAAGCCGCACCACGATTATCACCTCGTCAATCCGAGCCCCTGGCCGGCCTTCGGCTCGCTGTCGGCGTTCATCCTGGCTGTCGGCGCCATCATCTTCTTCAAGTCGCACAAGGGCGAGGAGATGGTGTTCCTCGGCGCCAATCTCGCCAGCGCCGGCCCCTGGGTCATGCTGATCGGTTTCGCCGGTGTGCTCTACACTATGTACGCCTGGTGGTCGGACGTCGTGCATGAATCGGTCACCGGCGACCACACCCCGGTGGTCAAGATGCATCACCGCTACGGCATGATGCTCTTCATCGCGTCGGAAGTGATGTTCTTCGTCGCCTGGTTCTGGGCCTACTTCGACCAGTTCTTCCGTCACGACGATATCGAGCAGGCCGCCCGCGTCGCCTTCATGGGCCCCACCTGGCCGCCGACCGGCGTCGAGCTGTTCGATCCCTTCCACCTGCCGCTGTTCAACACGCTGATCCTGCTGACCTCGGGCACCACGGTCACCTGGGCTCACCACGCGCTGATCCACAACGACAAGCAGGGCCTCAAGTTCGGCCTCTGGCTCACCATCATCCTCGGTGCGCTGTTCACCTGCGTGCAGGCGCTGGAATACTCGCGCGCCGGGTTCGCCTATTCGGGCAACATCTATGGCGCCACCTTCTTCATGGCGACCGGCTTCCACGGCTTCCACGTGCTCATCGGCACCATCTTCCTCGCCGTGTGCCTTGCCCGCGCCTATGCCGGAAACCTCACGCAGAACCACCACCTCGGCTTTGAATTCGCCGCCTGGTACTGGCACTTCGTCGACGTGGTCTGGCTGTTCCTTTTTGCCTCCATCTACGTGTGGGGCAGCTGGGGCGTGCCTATTCACCACGGCTAGGCCGAACGGCTGATGGACTATCAGAGGGCGCGGCTTTAGCTGCGCCCTTGTTGTTTGGAGGGCGTCGCTCACCGCTTTTGGTACCTACGAAATGCCCCGCAACTGAAATACGCGCTATACTGATCGCCATGACCGACAACCTCGTTTCCCCTTTCTCCGCCGGCTGGCGCTGCGCCTGTCCGCGCTGCGGGGAGGGCGCTCTCTACACCGGCTACCTCAAGGTCGCGCCGCGCTGCGAGAGCTGCGGCCTCGACCTGAAATTCGCCGATAGCGGCGACGGCCCCGCCGTCTTTGTCATCTTCGCGGTCTGCCCGATCGTGGTCATTCTCGCCTTCATCGTCGAAGCGCTGTTCCACCCCGCGCCGTGGATGCACCTCGTGCTGTGGATCCCGACGATCCTTGTCCTGTCGCTGCTGCTGCTCCGCCCCTTCAAGGCCACCATGATCGCGCTGCAATACCAGCGCCAGGCCGGCGCCGCTTGAGCGACACGGCGGTCGTGCATCGCAGACTCGGTTTCGGCTTCTGGAGCTTCATCGTCTTCATGCTGGCGCTCACCGCACTCTTTGCGGGCCTCGGCAACTGGCAGCTCAATCGGCTCGCCGAGAAAGAGACGCTCATCGCGCAGGTTGACCAGAAGTTGCACCTGCCGCCCATCACCTTGCCGCCAGGCAACGAATGGGTGGGCCTCGATCCCGAAGTCTATTCCTACCGTCCGGTCACCGTGAGCGGCACGCTCCAGCCGGACCAGAACATCCTGGTTTTCACCAGCCTCACCGAGCCGCGCGGCAAGTTCTCCGGTCCCGGCTATTGGGTGATGACGCCGCTGCGTCTCGATACGGGCGGCGTGCTCTTCGTCAACCGCGGCTTCGTCCCGCAGGCATCGGCGAAAGTGTTCCTCGCAGGCGATGTGAAACCGGCGGGCACGGTGACCGTCACCGGCATTGCCCGGTTGCCCGAGGCGGCCGGCGCCTTCACGCCCGGTCCCGACAAGATCGGTCGCATCGATTGGGTGCGAACCCCGGCGCGCCTCGCCGCCATGCTCGATCCGAAGCCCGAGCCCCTTGCGGATTTCTACGTCGACGCCGATGCCGGCCAACCCGGCGCGCTGCCGCAGGGCGGGGAGACCGTCGTCGAGTTCCCCAACAATCATCTGGGCTACGCCATCACCTGGTTCGGCTTCGCCCTCATCACGCCGCTGCTGCTGATCGCCTGGATCTGGCGGCAATTGCGGCCTCCGGCCAAAAACATTGCGGCTTGAGGCCCTTTTCACTAGGTTGCGCCGGTTTTCGGCAGGTTCCCCATGAAGTTCGTTTCCACCCGCGGCGAAGCGCCGATCCTCGGCTTTTGCGACGCGGTCCTCTCGGGCCTCGCGAACGATGGCGGCCTCTATCTGCCACAGCATTGGCCGCAGGTTCCCGCCGATGAAATCGCGAGCTTCGCGGGCAAACCCTATGCAGACGTAGCCTTCGCCATCATCCGCCGTTTCGTCGATGGCGAAATCCCCGACGCCAAGCTCAAGGCCATCATCGACGCCTCCTACGCCGGCTTCCGCCACCCCTCGGTCACGCCGCTGATCGAACTCGCCCCCGGCCGCTTCCTGCTGGAATTGTTTCATGGCCCGACGCTGGCCTTCAAGGATGTCGCCCTGCAGTTCCTCGCCCGCGTGATGGATCACATCCTCGCCGAGCGCAAAGCCCGCGCGACCATCGTCGGCGCGACGTCGGGCGATACCGGCTCGGCCGCCATCGAGGCCTTCAAGGGCCGCGACGCCACCGACATCGTCATCCTTCACCCCCGGGGGCGGACCTCCGACATCCAGCGCCGCCAGATGACTACGGTGCGCGATGCCAACGTCCACAACATCGCCATCGAAGGTACCTTCGATGATTGCCAGCGCATCGTGAAGGGCCTGTTCGGCGACCAGCGCTTCCGCACCGACATGCGGCTGAGCGGCGTCAACTCCATTAACTGGGGCCGCATCGTCGCGCAGATCGTCTACTACTTCACCGCCGCAGTCGCGCTCGGCGCGCCGCAGCGCCAAGTGAGCTTCGTTGTCCCCACCGGCAATTTCGGCGACATCTTCGCCGGCTACGCCGCCAAGCGCATGGGCCTGCCCATCGCCAACCTGGTGATCGCCACCAACAGCAACGACATCCTCGCCCGCACGCTCGAAACCGGGACCTACGAAACAGGTGACGTGACGGCGACCATGAGCCCGTCCATGGACATCCAGGTCTCGTCCAATTTCGAGCGGCTGCTGTTCGAAGCGCTCGGTCGCGATGCACCCGCCCTCAAGCGGCTGATGGACTCGCTCGGCCAGTCCGGCGCCTTCACCTTGCCGCCTGCGGCCCTCGCGTCGATCCGCGAGAGCTTCGCCGCCGGCCGCGCCAGCGAAACGGAAACCGCGGCCGCCATCAAAGAGACCCATAAAGCCTCGGGCTACCTGCTCGACCCGCACACCGCAGTCGGCGTCGCCGTTGCCGGCCAGCTCGATCTCGGCACCCATCCCATCGTCGTGCTCGCCACGGCGCACCCCGCCAAGTTCCCCGCCGCCGTCAAGGCCGCCTCGGGCATTGAACCGGCTTTGCCGCTGTGGTTGGCTGATTTGAACAACCGGCCGGAGCGCTTCGACGTTCTGGCCAACGACCAGGCAGCGGTGGCGGACTATATTCGCGCCCGCTCGCGGGTCGCGGAGGAACTGCAGTGACTTTGCGTTCGACCACACTCCCCAACGGCATGACCGTCCTCACCGACGACATGCCGCATCTCGAAAGCGCTTCGCTCGGCATCTGGGTCAAGGCCGGGTCGCGCAGCGAAAGCGAAGCCGAGCACGGTATCTCGCACGTTCTCGAACACATGGCCTTCAAGGGCACCAAGTCGCGCAACGCGCTGCAGATCGCATCGGCCATCGAAGATGTCGGTGGCGACCTCAACGCCGCGACCTCCGTCGAACACACTGGCTACTTCGCCCGCGTGCTGAAGGAAGACGTGGCGCTTGCCGGCGACATTCTCTCTGACATCCTCCAGAACTCGCTGTTCGAGCAATCCGAGCTCGATCGCGAGCAGCAGGTGATCGTCCAGGAGATTGGTGCCGCGCGCGACAATCCCGACGACCACGTCTTCGATCTGTTCCAGCAAGCCGCCTTTCCCGATCAACCGATCGGCCGCACCATTCTGGGCACCGTCGACTCGGTGAAGAGCTTCAGCCCGGACACCATCCGCGGCTACATGGAGCGCAACTATGTGGGCGACCAGATGGTCGTCTGCGCCGCCGGCAACGTCGATCACGATGCCCTCGTCGATATCGCCGCCGATCGCTTCAAGGGCCTCAAGGCCGACGGCGCTCCCGTGCCTGAGAAGGCCAAATATGTTGGTGGCGAGCAGCGCGTGCTGTCCGATCACGAGCAGGCGCATATCGTGCTTGGCTTCGAGGGCAGGGCCTACAATTCCGACGGCTTCTACGCCGCACAGATTCTCGCCTCGATCCTCGGCGGCGGCATGTCCTCGCGCTTGTTCCAGGAAGTGCGCGAAAAACGCGGCCTCTGCTACTCGGTCTATTCTTTCCACTGGGCCTTTGCCGACAGCGGCATTTTCGGCGTCGCGGCATCCACGGGCGAAGCCGAGGTCACCGAACTCCTGCCCGTCGTCATCGACGAATTGCTCGGTGCTACGGAGACGATCACCGATGAAGAAGTCTTCCGCGTGCGCAACCAGATACGCGCCGGCCTGCTGATGTCGCTCGAAAGCCCGTCCTCGCGTGCCGGGCAACTGGCCCGCCAGCAGATCCTCTGGGGTCGTCCAATCCCGCTGCAGGAAACGGTCGACCGCATCAACCGCATCACCGCCGAGCGTGTGAAGCAGATCGCACGGCAGATATTCGACGCCGGCCGTTTCTCGCTCGCCGGTATCGGCCCGGTCGGCCAGCTCCCCGATTACGGCGTCATCGCCGAGCGGCTGAAGGCCTAAGGTCAACGGGGCGCCGCCGCGGCCATGATGATGACCTGGTTCGCTCGCGACGACACGCCGGTGCTCACCGGACAGCGTCTCGTGCTGCGCGGTCCGCGCCTCGCCGACTTCCAGCAGTGGCGCGCGCTGCGCCGCTCGAGCCGCGATTTCCTCAAGCCCTTCGAGCCGCGCTGGACCGATGCCGATCTCAGCCAGCGCGTCTTCGCCGCCCGCATCCGCCGCGGCTGGCGCGAAGCAAGGGCGGGCTCGGACTATTCGTTTCTCATCTTCCGGCCAGTAGCGGGCGGTGGTGAAACGCTCGTCGGTGGGCTCACGCTTTCGAACGTGCGCCGCCGCGCCGCCCAGTTCGCCAATTTGGGGTACTGGATGGGCCAGCAATATGCGGGGCAGGGGTTGATGACCGAGGCGGTGGGCATTGTGCTGCCCTACGTTTTCGAGACGCTCGGCCTGCATCGCCTCCATGCCGCCTTTCTCCCCGGAAATATCCCCAGCCGTCGCGTCCTTGAAAAAAACGGTTTCCAGGAAGAGGGATACGCCGAGAACTACCTCCAGATCGACGGAAAGTGGGCCGATCACGTTCTCTTCGGCCTCACCCGCGAACGGTGGGAATCACGACGGCGTCCCGGCCGGGCCGGAATGCTTGTTTGAGGGGTCAAACCCCGTTACCTAGATGCCGGTCTTGCGGCAGGATATCGTCCCGATTTGATGCGTCACCTCTTCGTAATTGCGGCGGCCCTTTTTGGAGCGCTCGCCGCAACGGACGGGGCCACTGCCTTTGAGGTGGTGTCCGCGCCTGAAGACGTGAACGCGGTAAACCTCGTATCCGCCGTCGACGTGCTCCCCGGGGAGAACGGCCGCATCCAGTTGTCCACCGCGCCCGGCGAAGACGGCATCATCCGCCGCATCGAAGTGCTGGCGACGGTCGGCGGCACCAATCCCAACTGGGCGCTGTTCGCGCTGCGCAACGATTCCGACACGCAGATCGATCGTTTCCTCGTGGCGCCCTTCTTTCATCTCCCCGGTTCGGGTGTGTTCCGTCCCGACCTCGGCTCGGTCCGCATCACCGCGCTGACCCCCTCGGCCGGCATCCGCCCGGAGCGCCTGCCGGATCGCGAAGCCGACGTCTACGAGATCACGCTCGACCCCGGCGCCACCGTCACCTTCGTTGCCGAGCTCTCCGGCGGCACCTTGCCCGAGCTCTATCTATGGCAGCCCGATGCCTACCGGACCTACGTGAACTCGTTCACGCTGTTCCGCGGCGTGGTGCTCGGCGTCGCCAGCCTCGCCTCGGTCTTCCTCACCATCATGTTCGTGGTGCGTGGCCGCGGCATCTTCCCGGCCACAGCCGCCTTCTCATGGGCCGTGCTGGCTTACCTGCTGACTGACTTCGGCGTGCTTGGCCCGCTGCTTGGTTTGTCCAACGGCAACGTCCAGCCTTTCCGCGCCGCCGCCGAGGCAGGCATCTCGACGACGCTGTTCGCCTTCCTCTTCATCTATCTCAACCTCCACCGCTGGCACTTCCGCTTCGTCACGCTCGCGGTGGCCTTGGTCGTGGTGTTCCTCGCGCTGTTCGGCTTTGCCTTCTTGCAACCCGCGCTCGCCGCGTCCATCGCGCGGCTCGTGCTGATGCTGCTCGGCATCACCGGCTTCTTCCTCATCCTGTTGCTGGCTTTGCGCGGTTACGATCGTGCCGTGCTGCTGGTGCCCACCTGGATCATCTACATCGCCTGGCTGTTCTATGCCTGGCTGGTGATCTCGGGTCAGGTCTCCAACGATGTGGCTCAGCCCGCCGTCGCCGGTGGCCTCGTGCTCATTGTCATGCTGCTCGGCTTCACTTCCGTGCAGCACGCCTTCTCCGAGGGGCAGGTGTCGGTCGGCACGCTCAGCGAGGTCGAGCGGCGCGCCCTCGCACTCACCGGCTCGGGCGACTTCGTCTACGATTGGAACATCGAGCGCGACCGCGTCTCGGTCTCCGACGAACTCTCCGTGCGCCTCGGCGAGCGCCGCGGCTCGCTCAAGGGCCCGATCAAACGCTGGCTCGACCGCATCCACCCCGAAGACCGCGACCGCTTCCGCACCGCGTTCGACACCCTGGTCGAACTGCGCCGCGGCAAGGTCTCCACCGACATCCGCCTCGCCACCCACGACGGCAATCACCGCACCTTCCGCATGCGCGTCAAGCCGGTGCTCGGCGGCGACGGCCAGGTCACCCGCATCGTCGGCACCATGCAGGACGTTAACGAGGATCGCGCCAGCCGCGATCGCCTGCTGCACGACGCTGTGCATGACAGCCTCACCGGCCTGCCCAACAAGCAATTGCTGCTCGACCGGCTGGAGCGTTCGCTGGCCCGCGCCAAACTGCCCAACGGCATCAAGCCCGCCGTTTTCCTCATCGATATCGACCGCTTCATGGAGCTCGAGGAACGCGTCGGCCACTCCGCGGCCGATTCCGTTCTGCTCGCCATCGCTCGCCGCATCGCCCGCGTCATGCGGCCCCTGGATACCGTGGCGCGTCTCTCGGGCGACCAGTTCGCCGTGGTGCTCGCGTCGGAAGCCGCCGCCGGCAAGATCGCCGAGACGGCTGAGCAGATCCGCAAGGCGCTGAAGACGCCGTTCAACTTCGGCGACCGCGACCTGACGCTCACGGCTTCGATCGGCGTCACCATCTATGACGGCAATCCGGCCACGGCCGAAGACGTGCTGCGCGATGCGGAACTGGCGATGTACTACGCCAAGCGCCTCGGCGGCGACCGCATCGAGGCCTTCCGCGCCTCTGCACGATCCATTGCCGCCTACACGCGCGCCAGCGAAGAAGACCTCGATCGCGGCCTGCGCCACGGCGAGCTCGAAGTGCAGTTCCAGCCCATCATGGATATCCACTCGGGCGAGATCGCCGGCGCCGAAGCGCTGATGCGCTGGAACCACCCGCAGCGCGGTGTCGTGTCGCCGGAAGAATTCGTGCCGCTCGCCGAGCGCACCGGCCTGATCGAGCGCCTCGGACGCCTCACCTTCGAGCAGGCGGCCGGGCAGACACGCGAATGGGTCGACACCCTGCCGCTCGACGAAGACTTCTTCGTTTCGGTCAACCTCTCGCCCAGCCAGTTGCAGACCGAAACCCTGCTGGCCGACATGCGCTCACTGCTCAATGAGCATCGCCAGATCTCGACGCACCTCAAGCTCGAGATCACCGAGAGCCAAATCATGACCAACCCCGAGCACTCGGCTTACATGCTCGAAGCGCTCAAGAACCTCGGCCTGCGGATCGCACTCGACGATTTCGGCACCGGCCACTCATCCCTGAGCTACCTCCACCGCTTCCCCATCGACACCATCAAGATCCCCGCCGCCTTCGTGCGCATGGGCGACGACAGCGGCATGAACCACACGCAGGGGCCTATCATCCGCTCCATCGTCGCGCTGGCGAACGAACTCGATCTAACGGTGATCGCCGAAGGCGTAGAAACGCTGGAAGAGATCGAGCGGCTGCAACAGCTCAACTGCCATTACGCGCAGGGCTATGCCTTCGGCGCAGCCGTCAGCGGTTCCGATCTCGGCAAGCGCCTCGCCGCCCAGATGGGGCGCGCCTAGCTTCCATCGAAGTCAGCCGTGGCCGGCAAAGCCGCTGAGGCTGGCACGCGTAATGCCCAGCTGGCCCAGCGCCGCGTCATAACGCCGGTCGAACGGCGTTCCAAACAGCAGCTCGCGGGAAAACGGCACCGTCAGCCAGCCATTGAGAGCAATCTCGTTCTCGAGCTGGCCCGGCGCCCAGCCGCAATAACCCAGCGCGAAGATCGCATCGGCCGGCGCATTCTTGAACGCCATCGACTTGAGCACATCGAGCGTCGCGGTCAGGTAGATATCGTCGTCTACCGCGTAGGAATTGCCGTCCGTATAGTAGTCCTGCGAGTGCAGCACGAAGCCGCGCCCCCGCTGCACCGGCCCGCCGCGGAGGATTTCGCGGTCGCGTACGCTCTCCGGCAACCGGATGATTTCGTCGCGGTTGCCCAGGTTCAGTTCCTCGAGGATGTCGGCAAAGCGCATGTCCTCGACGGTCTGGTTCACTACCAGCCCCATCGCGCCCTCGTCGCCATGTCCGACGACGTAGACGACCGTCTCGCGAAAGCGGTCGTCGCCCATTTCGGGCATGGCCACCAGAAACTGACCCTTGAGCGATTGCATGCGCGTCCTCTCGAAGCTTCAATCTATGCCAACAGATCGGGGCGGCAAGATGCCGGTCACGAAGCGCTGATCTGTTGTGCCTTCCTTGCTGCACCCTTCTGGGCTAATCGGGTCGCCATGCTGAAGCTTGCAACGTTCTGCCTTGTGACGCTCGCCGCCACGCCGGCCTTGGCCGCCGCTACCGATTGGCAGGAACTTGCGCCCGGCGCCCGCGCCCGGCTGATCACTTCGGACACAATTCGCAACGGCCGGATGCTGGTTGGGCTCGAGCTCGACATGCCGCAAACCACCAACACCTACTGGCGCATCCCCGGCGAAACCGGCATTCCGACACAACTCGATTTCAGCAAGTCGATCGGCGTCACCGACCCTCTGCCGCGCTGGCCTTTCCCGGAAATCGATACCTCGAACGGCTACCTCGACTACGTCTATCGCGGCCCGGTCGTGCTGCCGGTTTCGGTGCAGGCAGTCACCGGCGGCGAACTGCAGCTCACCGCAACGCTGGGCATCTGCGACACCGTCTGCGTACCGGCCTCGGCGACCTTCTCGCTCGCCCTCGACATCGCCAAGCCCGACAAAGCCAATTCCATCCGCCTGGATCAGGCCGTGGCTCTTTCACCGATTCCCTGGGATCAACCCGGCACGCCGTTCAGGGAAATCCGGACCGATGTCACGGGCAAGGTCCTGGTGATCGACAATCCGGATCGCTCGATCGACCCCGCCACCATCATCCCCGACATCGGCAATCCGGCGGTGCTCTTCGAAGCGCCGCAAAAAAGCCCGGATACCGCCATATGGAACCTGCCGCTGTTGGCAGGGGCCGACGGCCAGAATTTACTTGGCGAATCCATAGACTTGACGTTCATGACGGCCTCGGGCGCCTACTCCTTTTCCACCACCGTCGGCCGGCCCAAGCCGTAGCGTCTCATCCGGACATCTGACCATGATTACTGCCGGCGATCGCGTGCCGTCCGTTCCCGTCAAACTGGTAACGGCCGCCGAAACCACCAACAGCGATACCGCTGCAATTCTGGGGCAGGGCCTTGTGGTCCTCTTCGCCGTTCCTGGCGCCTACACGCCCACCTGCGACACCAGCCACCTGCCGGGCTTCGTCGCAAACGCCAGCAAGATCAAAGCCCTCGGCGTCACACGCATCGTCTGCGCCACCGCCAATGATCACTTCGTGACCAAAGCCTGGGCCGAACGGTCGGATGCGCTGAACAGCATCGACTTCATCGCTGACCAGCATGCAATGTTCGCCGAAGCCCTTGGCCTCGCCAAAGAATTTGCGGATTTGGGCAAGCGCTACGCTCGTTTTGCCATGATTTTGCGCGACGGGATTGTGGCGGACGTTTTCGTTCAGGACGTAGCAGGGGTCACCGTCAGCGGGGCGCCTGCCATTTTGCTGGCCTTGCAGGGCATGAGCGCTTAGTGTCTGGGGGTTGGGGGAGTTGAGTTTGAGGGCACCCGTGAACTTTGTTCGTCTCTCCGCGGTCGCACTTTTGGCAGCTGGCCTCTCCGCATGCTCGATGGGCGGCATCGTCGCCCCGGCGCCCGCCGCAGGCAGCAATGCACTCGCCAATGAAACCGCAACGGCCGCCGAGATGGCGCAGCAGGCCAACATGCTGCCCTCCATCGCTACCGAATGCCCGCCCATCAAAGTGCGCCCGGGCCTCGAGAGCCTCTTCTTCTATGGCAAGGGTTCGTCCCGCAGCCCGTCCGACCTGCAGTACCAAGCGACCATCGACAAGCAGTCGCGGAACTGCACGGTTTCCAACGGCCTCATCACCGTCGAAATGGGCGTGGCAGGCCGGCTCATGCTCGGCCCCTCGGGCAACCAGACAAATGTCGATCTGCCGCTCAACTTCACGGTCGAGCGCGACGACACGGCCCTGTTCTCGCAGACCTACCAGATCCCGGTGAACATCGCGCCGCCGGCCCAAGCCTCGGAATTCGTCAAGGTCGTCCCCAACGTTTCGATCCCCTATATCGGCGGCGAGAACCTCGTCATCTGGGTCGGTTTCGACTCCGGCCGGGGATAAGACTTTCCGCCGCGATTGACTCTGTCGCCCGCGGCGGGCTTCACTGAACTCGACTGCGGGAGATGCCCTGCCACAAGCAGGGGGCCGAAGGCGCAACCGCCCCGGAAACGCTCAGGCAAACGGACCGCAGTCTGTACTGAACTCTGGAAAGCGAACCGTCAGGTTCCACCGAAGGAGCAACTCGCCCATAGGCGGCGAGGAAATCTCTCAGGTTAGCGGACAGAGGGGGCACGGCGCGTCGCGCGAGCGGCGGGCATTCGTGCAATCGACCCCGGTGTGTCCATGTCAGAGCCGTCAGACCAACCCCTCCAGACCGTCATCCTCAACGATGAGCACGTCAAAGCCGGCGGCCGCATGGTGCCTTTCTCCGGCTACTCGCTGCCAGTCCAATACCCCACCGGCATCATCGCCGAGCACAAGTGGACCCGCGAGCGCGCCGGCTTGTTCGACGTCTCCCACATGGGGCCGAGCTTTCTCGTCATCGACGGCGCCGCCGCCAGCCACGAGGCCGCCGCCGCCCTGATCGAGCCACTCATCTCCGGCGACATTGCCGGCCTCAAGCCCGGCCAACTCCGGTACACACTTCTGCTCAACGACGAAGGCGGTACGCGCGACGACCTGATGGTCGGCCGCTCGCCGCTGTTCGGCGGCTCGCTCTATGTCATCGTCAACGCCGGCACTAAAGAGGGCGACTGGGCCCATATCGAGCGCCACCTAGCCGGTCGCGCCAAGCTCACCCGTGCCGATGACGGTGCATTGCTGGCGCTACAGGGACCGGAAGCCGTGTCCGTTCTCGACGCCATCCTGCCCGGTGTCGCCAACCTGACCTTCATGCATTACGGCCCGTTCGACTGGAACGGCACGCGGCTCATCGTCTCCCGGTCTGGCTACACAGGCGAGGACGGCTTCGAAATCCTCTGCGACAAGTCGCATGCCACCGCACTCTGGAACGCCATTCTCGCCGACGCGCGCGTCAAGCCCATCGGCTTGGGCGCCCGCGACAGCCTGCGCCTCGAGGCCGGTCTCCCACTCTACGGCCATGATCTCGACGATACCGTCTCACCCATCGAGGCCGGCTTGAATTTTGCCGTCAGCAAGCGCCGCCGCGATGCGCGCGATTTTCCCGGTGCCGATCGCATTCTTGGGGAACTCACCGGCAATCTCAGCCGCATTCGCGTCGGCCTGTTCGTCGAAGGCGCGCCGGCCCGCGAAGGCGCGAGCATCCTCGACGCAAAGGGCACCGCGATCGGCCGCGTCACGTCCGGCGGCTTCTCACCCTCGCTCAACCGCGCCATCGCACTGGGCTTCGTCCAGCCCGATCACGCCGCCCCGGGCACCCGGCTGCAGGTCGAAATTCGCGGCCGGCTGCAGTCCGCCGAAGTCACCACGCTCCCCTTCGTCCCCCATCGCTATGTCCGGAAGGCCAATCCATGACCACCAAATACACCGAAGACCACGAATACATCCGCGTCGAAGGCACCACCGGCACCGTGGGCATCACGCAATATGCGCAGGACCAGCTGGGCGACATCGTCTTCGTCGAACTGCCTAAGGTCGGCCAGAAGCTCAAGAAGGGCGACGAGTCCGCCGTCGTCGAGTCGGTGAAGGCCGCCTCCGAGATCTACGCACCCGCGAGCGGCACCGTGACTGCGGTGAATGACGCACTCGGCGGCGAGCCCGGCCTGATCAACACCTCACCCGATGCGAACGGCTGGATCTACAAGCTCACCATCGACAACCTCGGCGAACTTGACTCCCTCATGGATGACGCCGCCTACGCCAAGCACACGGCCTGAGAAACACATGCGCTATCTTCCCCACTCCGCCGCCGAGCGGGCCGACATGCTCGGCGTCATCGGCGCTGCCTCGGCAGAAGCCCTTTTTGCCGCCGTGCCGCGCGAGGCCCTCCTGCGCCAGCCGGTCGATCTGCCGTCGCACTCGCCCGAATTCCTCGTCGAGCGCCACATGCGCGACCTCGCGAACCAGAATCGCGCCGGCGCCGATGGCCCGTTCTTCGTCGGTGCGGGTGCCTATCGCCACCATGTGCCCGCCACCGTCGATCACCTGATCCAGCGCAGCGAATGGCTCACCGCCTATACGCCCTACCAGCCCGAAGTCTCGCAGGGCACGCTGCAGATGCTGTTCGAGTTCCAGACTCAGGTGGCGCACCTGACCGGCATGGAGGTCGCCAACGCCTCCATGTATGACGGCTCGACCGCGACGGCCGAGGCCGTGCTCATGGCGCGCCGGCTAACGCGCCGCAGTAAGGTTATCCTTTCCGGTGGTCTCCATCCGCACTATCGCGACGTCGTCCGCACCTACCTCGACAACTCCGACGAATTGATCTGCCTGCCCGCCTCGCCGGAAGGGCAGGGCGACATCCTCGCGCGCATCGACGGCGATACCGCCGCCATCGTCATCCAGACGCCGGACTTCTACGGCCACCTGCGTGACCTCAAGGCAGCCGCCGATGCCGTGCACGCCCAGGGCGGCATCCTCATCGTCGTCGTCACCGAA
>JBEBHC010000338.1:0-1709 GCA_040081185.1 Devosia sp.
GCGCAGCAGCAGCCAGGACGATGGCAACGGCGTCGCCTTCGAGATCGAGTATCAGCTGCGCCCCGAAGGCCGCGGCAATCCCGCCCGCATCTGGCTTGAGGACCACGGCAAATGGTATGCGGGCGCTGATGGCCGCCCTAGCGAAGTCTTCGGCACGGTGCGCCGCATCGATGCCCGCCACCTGCGTGACCAGCATCTTTCGTTTCTTGGCAACTGCGACCCGTTGACCGGCATGATGAATCGCGGCCGCATGACCGAAGCCCTCGGCGAAGCCATGACCGTGGCCACCCGCGATGGCGCCAGCTGCTCGTTTGTCATCGCCGCCATCAACAACCTGTCGGTCGTCAACGAGGCCTATGGCTTCGAAGTCGCCGACGAAGTCATCGTCAATGTCGGCCGCAGGCTGCGCCAGGTGGTCCGTACCGGCGACGCCATCGCCCGCTACTCCGGCAGCAAGTTCGGCATCATCCTCAACAACTGCGCCGATGACGAATTGCTCATTGCCGCCGAGCGCTTCCTCGGCGTCGCCCGCGAGAGCGTCATCGAAACCGAGCGCGGTCCCGTGTGGGCCTTGCTGTCGATCGGCGGGCTGGTATTGCCCGACAACGCCCAGGACGCCAACACCGCCATGGCCCGGGCCGAGGAAGCCTTGACCGAGGCCCGCCGCCTGCCGTCGGATGGCTACGTGGTCTACAAACCGTCGGCCCAGCGTGCCTCGCGCCGCCGCCTCAATGCCCACAGCGCCACCGAAATCGTGCGCTGCCTGCGTGAGGACCAGTTCCGCCTGGCCTATCAGCCAATTGTCGACGCAAGATCTGGAACGCCGGTCTTTCACGAAGCGCTGTTGCGTATGACCGACCTGGCGGGCGAGGTGATCGCCGCCGCCCATCTCATTCCGGTCGCCGAAAAGCTCGGACTCGTTCGCCTGATTGACCGCGCCGTTGTGCAAATGTGCGTGGCGGCACTCAACACCTATCCCGAGGCCAGACTGTCGATGAACATTTCCGGGACCACCGCGACCGATCCCCGCTGGTACCCGCAAATCACCGAGATACTCAGCTCAAACCAGTCTGTGACCGGCAGGCTGATCGTCGAGATCACCGAAACCGTGGCTTTGAGCGACCTCAAGGAAACCCGCAAGTTCGTCGAACAGCTTCGCGACCTCGGCTGCGGTGTGGCGATCGACGATTTCGGCGCCGGTTTCACATCATTCCGCAACCTGCGCAAGCTGCCCGTCGATATCTTGAAGCTCGACGGTACATTTTGCCAGAACCTCACCGAAAATCAGGACAATCAATACTTCGTCCGGTCATTGATCGACATGGCCCACAAGTTCGACCTGCGGATCGTCGTGGAGTGGGTCGAATCCCAGCGGGATGCCGACCTGCTACGCAGCTGGAACGCCGATTTCATGCAGGGCAACCTGTTTGGCGCGGCAGACCTGACGCCGCCATGGACCGTAAGCCTTGAAGCAGCACGTTTCGATGCCGCCAAGCCTGTCCCGTTCATTCCACCCTCGGAAATATCCTTCCTCGACGATGAGCCGGCCCCTGCAACAATCGGCCATACCCCGGTCGCCGGGGAAAGTTACCCCTACACGCCCGAACTCGAAGGCGAGCTTTCCGGATTGCGCTCGGCGATCGCCGCCCTCGACCAGGTCTTCCACAAACGGACCGCCGACCGGATCCCTCGGTCGGCCGAGCCGAGTT
>JBEBHC010000339.1:0-1699 GCA_040081185.1 Devosia sp.
ATAAGTATCCAGTTCTTCTGTATTTCTTATTTTGGCCAGGTAGGTCACATTAGGCAGCACATGCAACTGTTCCAGTACTGCAAAGTTGCGCTGTTTATTGTCTGCTCTTGTTTTCGATAACTGGCTGTCTTTATCGTGTGCATTACCAAACACGATGGCATTGGAAGGGCAGGCTGTTTGACAGGCTGTCTTTGCATCACCATCCTGTAGCATGCGATTATCTTTTTTCGCATCCAGCTTGGCTGCCTGCAATTTCTGAATACAGAAAGAGCATTTTTCAATCACCCCTCTTGAACGAACGGTAACATCAGGGTTCAGCACCATCCTGGTCAGGTCATCATTCATTTGCTCTATCACACTGTCCAGCTTGCCCACCAGTTGCTGGTCACGGTTATTCGGGAAGCTATCAGCCCCTGTATAGTCGGCCCAGTTAAAACGGCGTACTTTGAACGGACAGTTATTAGCGCAGTACCTGGTTCCGATACAACGGTTATAGGTCATTTGGTTCAGGCCTTCACTACTGTGGTTGGTGGCAGCTACCGGGCAAACGTTCTCACACGGTGCATTGTCACAATGCTGGCACAGCATCGGTTGAAACACCACTCCTTTCAGATCATCAGGGTTTTTATCATCCGATACAAAGTAGCGGTCAATACGCAGCCAGTGCATATCGTGGTAGCGCAGCACTTCGCTTTTGCCTACCACCGGCACATTGTTTTCGGCATGACAGGCCACCACACAGGCATTACAACCAAAGCAGGCATTCATATCAATGTTCATTCCCCACTTGATACCGGGCTGCTCATGCTGCGGGTATAAAGTGGCCTGTTTGAAATCTTCGTTAGCATTTTTGTAATACGCATCTTTCAGTTCTTTGCTGAAAGTGGGAATTACTTCCGGGAATTTTTTGAAAGAAGCCAGTGTGGTCTCTCGTACCACTTCTTCCCGGTGTTCGTAAGAATTATGTTTTTGTGTTTGTGCAATCTTGTACGACTCATGCAGGTTAGTGGCTGCAGCACCGGTGGCCACATAGTCAAAAGTGGTACCGTTGAAAGAAGCCAGCGGGTATGCATTTACTCCCACACCAGCAGCCGTTACACCCATCGCTTCATTTCTTCCATAACCCACGGCCACAGCAATGGTGTCTGCATTCATACCGGGGAAAACGAGTACCGGTAATTTGAGTTTGTTCTTACCTACGGTTAATTCGATCGTTGGTTTTTGCGGATAATATTCATAGTCATTATCCAGTTTGATGCCCAGTTCTTTTGCTTTTGAAATGGATACCAGTGCATAGTTGTCCCAGGTGGCTTTGGAAACGGGGTCTGGTAATTCCTGCAGCCAGGGGTTGCCAGCCTGTGAACCGGTACCGATAGATACTTTTTGGTAAAGCACTACTTCTGCGCCGCTTGCTTTTTTATATGCCGCAATAGCAGCAGATGCTTCTGCCAGGCCGCCACTGTTGTAAGAAGCGCCGCCGGCTGTACCCGGGATATCGGTCACTCCATCCTGCAGTGCTTTGTTGAAGCCTGCTTCGCCAAGGTTTCTTGTAGTAACCCAGTAGTTCTTGAAATATGTTTCGTAGTCGGTGTTATTGCCCGACCATTTCAGTAATGAGGTTTGGTAGTAACGGGTTTTGAAAAGCGGGTAGATAGTTGGCTGCAGGAAGCTGATTGAGCCAGCTTTTGCTTCCGCATCG
>JBEBHC010000042.1:0-23718 GCA_040081185.1 Devosia sp.
CGGAAAGAAAGTCAGGAAATCGGTGATGATGGCGCGGTGCGAAACCAGCGAGTTGCCGAGGTCACCGCGCAGCAGCTGGCCGAGATAGATGAAGTACTGTTCCCAGACCGGCCGGTCGAAGCCGTATTTGATCACCAGTTCCGCGTAGCGCTTGGCGCTGACGCCGCGCTCGCCTGCGAGAGCGAGGATGGGATCGACGGGGATGAGGCGGACGAAACCGAACGTGCAGATGGTAATGCCGATCAGCGTCGGCACGAGCAGCGCTAGTCGTCGGAGGATGAATTGGAACATTTGCCCGGACAAAAGAGAGGCGGCGCCACCAGGGCGCCGCCTCGAAGGTTTTACTCAGCCACGTCGACGTTGTCGAAACGGTGCATGGCGAGCGGGTCCATGGTGTAACCGAGGACCTTCTTGTTCATCGGCATGTAGATGGTCGAGTGCGCCATGAGGAAGGCCGGGGCCTCCTTGTTCATGATCTCCTGAGCCTTGGTGTAGGCTGCGGTGCGCTTGATCGGGTCGGTTTCGATGACGCCTTCCTTGATGGCGGCTTCGAAGTCGGCGTTGTTCCACATGGCGTAGTTCTGCGTGCCGATAGCGGCGGCACCGAACAGCACGGCGAAGAAGTTGTCCGGATCGCCGTTGTCACCACCCCAGCCGATCTGGAAGGCACCGGTACGCTCGGCCTTGGCGCCGTCGACACGGTACTGGTTCCATTCCTGGGTCTTGATGGTGGCGGTCACGCCAACCGCAGCCCAATCCTGCTGAATGATTTCAGCCGAACGCTGGAAGGACGGGTTGTAGGAACGGACGCGGTCCGAAGCCCACAGGTCGATCGAGGTGACGCCGTTCTTGGCAAGGATTTCCTTGGCCTTTTCCGGGTTGTACTCGTCATCGACGATAGCGTCGTCATAGGACCACATGGTCGGCGGGATCAGGTTCTTGGCCGGAACGGCGTTACCCGCACCGAACAGAGCCTCGACCAGCGCCGGCTTGTTGATCGCCATGTTGAGCGCGTGACGCACTTCCGGATTGTCGAGCGGCGCCAGCGTGGTGTTGTACGCCATGTAGCCGATGTTCAGGCCGGCCTGGTCCATCACGACGAGGTCGGGGTTCGACTTCAGCGAAGCGATGTCCTGGGCATTGGGGTACGGCATGATATCGCACTCGCCGGCCAGCAGCTTCTGCGTGCGGACGGTGGTGTCGGGCGTGATCGCGAAGATCAGGTCGTCGATCTTCACCTTGCCGGCCCAGTAGTCGGCGAAAGCCTGGTAACGGATAACCGCGTCCGTCTGGTAGTCGACGAACTGGAACGGGCCGGTACCGATCGGCTGGGTCGACAGGTTCTGCGGCGTGCCGTCGGCGATGAGCTTGTCGGCATATTCCTTGGACTCGATGGACGCGAAGTCCATGGCCAGGTTGGCGACCATCGGGGCGTTCGGCTGGGTCAGCACGAACTTCACGGTCATGTCGTCGACCTTGACGACTTCCTTGACGAAGCCCGGCATGTTCATGGCCCCGTAGTAGTCGTACTGCAGTTCGCCGAGATAGGCGTGGTACGGATTGTCTTCCTTGTACTGACGCTCGAACGAGAACACGACGTCGTCGGCGTTGAAGTCACGCGTGGGCGTGAAGTACGAGGTGGTGTGGAACTTCACACCCTTGCGCAGGTGGAAGGTCAGCTCGAGGCCATCGGCCGAGGTTTCCCAGCTCTCGGCCAGGCCCGGAATGACTGCCGTGCCGCCGTGTTCGAACTCAACGAGGCGGTTGAAAATGGTGCGTGCGGAGGCGTCGAAGTCGTTACCGCCGGTCGACATGCCCGGGTCGAAGTGGGTCGGCGAGGCTTCCGAGCAGTAAATCAGCTGCTTGGCGTAGGCACTGCCGGCCAGCAACGCGGACAGGGCCGCGGCGGTCAGCAGGGTTTTCACAAGTTTCATGATGGTCGTCTCCCAATAACCAGCGCCCCGGGCATTGGCGACCGGGGCTTGGCCGGCAACAAAGCCTGTTTTCCCTTTTGGCGCAATGGGTGAGTTTGACCGGCTGGTCAAATCCTTAAGATGCGCCAAGCCATTGCGCGGCAGCGCGGCTTCGAGCAAAGCGCACCTATTGGAGGAGACCGATGATGAACCGGATCGCGACCGTAGCGCTGGTGGTCGAAGACTATGACGCAGCCATCGAATTCTATCGCGGCAAGCTCGGTTTCACGTTGATCGAGGACACGCCGCTCGGTTCCGGAAAGCGCTGGGTAACGGTGGCGCCGCAAGGCGGAGGAGTCCGGCTGCTGCTCGCCAAGGCGGACGGACCGGACCAATATGCCGCGGTCGGCAGGCAGGCGGGGGGACGCGTGGGGTTCTTCCTCGAGACCGACGACTTCGCCCGCGACTTCGCGGCTTTCACCGCCGCGGGGGTGAAGTTTCGCGAAGCGCCGCGGCACGAAGCCTATGGCAGCGTCGCGGTGTTCGAGGATCTCTACGGCAATGGCTGGGATCTCATTGAGCCGAAGCGTTGAACGGGTTGCCGCCCGGCAGCGCCGGTCCTAGTCTGGTTCCACCTACCCTCCCCCACACCCGGAGTCGTCCATGAGCAAGCGCCGTCTCGGCCGCACCGACCTGTCCATCGAGCCCATGGTGTTCGGTTGCAATGTGCTGGGCTGGACTTTGCCCGAACCGGACGCCGGGACGGTGCTCGATGCGTTCGTAGCCGGCGGCTGCACGGCATTCGATACGGCCGACAGCTATGGCAAGGGCGTCTCCGAGACGATCCTTGGCAACTGGATCAAGGCGCGGCGCAACCGCGACAAGGTGCTGGTGTTCACCAAGATCGGCTCGAACATGGGCATTGGCGATCGCCAGCGAAACCTCAGCGCCAAGTGGATCGAGGAGGAAGTCGACAATTCGCTGCGGCGGCTGCAGACCGACTATATCGACCTCTACCAGACCCACTGGCCGGACCCGGATACGCCGCAGGAGGAAACGCTGGCGGCGCTCGATCGCGTCGTCGAAGCCGGCAAAGTCCGAGCCATCGGCAGCTCCAACCAGGATGCCAAGCTCCTCAAGGAGGCACTCACGATCTCCAAGCAACAGGGCATCGCACGCTACGAGACCATCCAGAACGAATTCAACCTCTACGATCGCGAGGGTTTTGCCGCCGTGCAGGACCTCTGTGTCGACGAAGACGTGTCGGGCATCGGCTATTTCAGCCTGGCGCGCGGCTTCCTTGCGGGCAAGTACCGTACGCCTGACGATGCCTCCAAAAGCCTACGCGGCACCAATGCTGTCGCCAAATACCTGAACGACAAGGGCAAGCGCATCCTCGCTGCGCTGGACGGCATCGCGTCGCGTACCGGCGCAACGCAGGCCGAGATCGCGCTCGCGTGGGTCATCGCGCAGCCGGGCGTCGGTGCGCCGATCGCTTCGGCTACCAGTGTCGAGCAGGCGCAGTCGCTAGTGCGCGCAACGCAGTTGCAACTGTCGGCGAACGACCTGGCGGCTCTGACGCAGGCCGGCGCCTAGCCCGTTACCGTCCCAAAGAGGGCACCGACGCCATAGGTTACGGCCATTGCGAGGATGCCCCAGACGACAACGCGAGACGTGCCGCGCATCAGCGGTGCGCCGCCGGTTCGCGCGCCCAGCAACCCGAGGACGACCAGTGCAACGACCGTCGCGGCCACCGTTGCGACGACCGCATAGGCTCCACCCACCAGCCAGGCGACGAGCAGGGGCAGTGCAGCGCCGGCTGTGAACGTCGCGGCAGATGTCAGCGCGGCCTGGATCGGGTTGGTGCTGGTCAGATCGGTGATGCCGAGTTCGTCCCGCGCATGCGCGCCCAGCGCGTCGTGGTCCATCAGCTGGCGCGCGACGGCGTGCGCCGTCTGTGGCTCGACGCCGCGCGTCTGGTAGATGGCGGCCAGTTCCTCGACCTCTTCGTCCCACTGCTCGGCCAGTTCACGCGTCTCGCGCGCCAGATCGGCCCTCTCGGTGTCGGATTGCGAGCTGACCGAGACGTACTCACCGGCGGCCATCGACATGGCGCCGGCGACGAGGCCCGCCACACCCGCGATCACCACGGCCTGATGAGGCGCCCCGGAAGCGGCGACACCGACCAGGATCGAGGCCGTCGACACGATCCCGTCATTGGCGCCCAGCACTGCGGCGCGCAGCCAGCCGATGCGGTGTACGAGGTGGGCCTCCTGGTGCAAGCGGGACATGTCAGGCCACCAGATAGCCGCCATCGACCGGCAGCACTGCGCCGGTGATGTAGCCGGCGAGCGGCGAGGCGAGGAACAGCGCAGCCGGTGCGATATCGGCTGGGGTGCCCCAGCGGCCGAGCGGCATGCGGCCGAGCAATTCGGCATTGCGTGTGGGGTTCGAGCGTGGAACTTCTGTCATGGCAGTTTCGATCCAGCCGGGTGCCAGGGCATTCACCCTGATGTTCTCGGGAGCGTAGGCAACGGCCAGCGCCTTTACCAGGCCGACAACGCCAGCCTTGCTCGCAGTATAGGCCGGAGCGTGCGGCGCGCCAAAGAAGGAAAACATCGAACCGATGCCGACGATGGCGCCGCCCTTAAGCCTGGGGCGGAACGCGGTGGCGAGGCGCATCAGGCCGGTGAGATTGATGTCGATGGCCGTCTCGAAGCCCTCTGCGGTGTACTCGGCCGCGCGCAGGTTGACCCCGGCGCAATCGACGAGCGCGGCGACGCTTCCGAACGGCGCGGCGAACCGGTTGACCGCATCGCTGCTCCGAACGTCGAGACGCGAGAACGTTATTCCAGCGCCACTCGCATTGGCGACTTCGGAATCGGTGGCGCCGGTGGCATGCACCACCGCTCCGGCGGCGCTGAATGCGGTGGCGATTGCGTGACCGATGCCGGACGTGCCGCCGACAACGACAGCGGTCTTGCCGGTGTAGAACTCAGCCGCCCAATGGGTCATCGAATGAACTGGTCCACGTAGCCGGCGCCGAGACCAATGGACTCATAGTGCTTGCGGCACATATCGATCTTGGTGAACACGTCTTCGAGGCCGACCTGTTTGTTGTCATTGTCGAGATAGATGAGGCAGCCAGAGATATTGAAGAAGGTGACCATCTCGGGGCAATCCTCGGGCACCGTGAGCGTGTGGATTTCGCCCGGCGGCTCGAACACATAGGATCCCGTCTCGGCCACCCAGTCGTGTTCCAGGTAGTGCCACCGCCCCTTGATGACATAGCCGTGGACGGGGGCCGGATGGAGATGCCGGGAGAGGATGCCGGCGCGGCGGACGCGCAGCAGATTGCACCACTGGCCCTGCATGGTGTTAAGCAGTAGCGGGCGGAACCACACGCCTTCGGCCTGCGGCACCCACACGCGCTCATCCTCGGGGATCACGGGGATCTGCATTTCCTTGGCGGCGAGCGGATGGGCCGAGCCGTTCATGCCTGCATACATCGTCATTTCCCCTGAAGCCGCTGATTGAACATGTCGACCATATCGCCGAGCCGTTCGTAGTCGGACGACAAGTTGTAGGCCTGGGCCGACAGACGACACCAGAGCGCCCCGCTTAGCGCCTGCACCGGCAGATCACAATCGAGTCCGAGCAGTTCGTGGCGGATCGCCAGCGCGCGCTCCGGCGTCGCCTCACCGCTGAAGGGCAGTTGCACCATGCTCATCGCCGCCTGCAGCTCGGGCGCGACGGTGCGCGTGCCCCAGCGCACCGCAAGCGTGTCGGCTGCCTCGCGCGCCAGCCGCGCGTTGGCGGCCATCAATGCGCTGCCGCCGAGCCGCTCGTGAAAGGCGATGGCGTCGGGCAGCACCAGGGCCGCGCTCCAGTCGCGTGTCCCGGTCCAGTCGAACTCCGCAGTGTATCCGTTGCCATACCCCCACGAGATGATCGTGGGGTGAAGCTCCGCCTGCCGCGCCGGCGCGGTCCAGAGGAAGCCGGCACCCTTGGCTCCCATCCACCACTTGTGGCCATTGCCAACATAATAGTCCGCGCCCAGCGCCTCGAGATCGAGCGGCACCTGACCCGGCCCATGCGCCCCATCGACCAGCACCGGCACGTTGGCTGTGCGGCAAGCCGCAACCATCCGGGCGAGCGGAAACACCAGCGCACTTGCCGAAGTGATGTGATCGAGGATCACGAGCCTGGTGCGATCGGTCAGCGCCGAGACGAGGACATGCACGAGGTCATCGCCGGTCGTGTCGGGGAACGGCAGGTCGAACGTGACGACCCGCGCTCCGGTGCGCGAGGCGGCGTGGTTGGCCGTGCGGATCACGGCGCCATAGGTGTGCGAATGCAGCAGGATCTCGTCGCCCTCGCCAAAGGGCAGCGAGGCGAGCACGGCGTTGATGGCGGCCGTCGCATTGTCGACGAGCACAATATCGTCGCCGCGCGCGCCGACGGCCCTGCCGACCACTGCGGCAGCGTCGCGGATCGCGCCGGGCAGATCGCGCTGCATGAACAGCGTCGGGTTCGCTTCCATGAGCCGCCGCCATTCGTCCTGCCGCGCGAGCACCTCCAGCGGCGTCGCGCCGTAGGAGCCGTGGTTGACGATGAGCGTGGAGTAGTCGAGCCCCCAGAGGTCACGGACCTCCGGGGTGTGCGGCGCAGGCCCTACCAATGGAACTCCTCGACATTGTGCCGCGCACCGAGGAAGAAGGCATCGGCGACGAGGCGCAGCGGCGCGCCGTCCATTTCCGACTTGCCTTTCTTGAGCAGCCTGGCGAAGCGCTCGTAGATCGCCTCGTATTCCATCTGCGGATTGGCGATGGTTTCGAGGCCATCGACCTTGAGCACGGTGCCGCCCTTTTCGAGCTTCAGTTGCCGGCCAGTCCGCGTCTCGATGGCGATGGTCCAGATCTCGCCGCTCTCTTCGAGCCAGTTGAAGCCGGCGGTCATTTTCGGCTGATGCTTCTGTGCCGACTTGAAGACGATCTCGACATCCACCGGTGTCTGACGGTTGGAGGGGAAGCGCAGCACGCTGCTTTCGACGAAAGCGGTGAACGGCAGGATGCGGGTGAAGATCGACAGCGCATTTATGCCCGGATCGCAAACGCCGAAGCCACCCGGCTCCCACACCCAGTCCTGACCCGGATGCCATTTGCGGACGCTTTCGCGCCAGTCGATGCGCAGACTGGCGACGCCCTCGTCCTTGAGGATCAGCCGGGCGGCATCGACGGCGGCATTGTAGCGCGAATGCCAGGGTTGGAAGAGGATCCGCTTCTTGCGCTCACCGTAGGCGACCAGATCCTCGAATTCGGTGATGGTCGGCGTCGGCGGTTTTTCGAGCAGCACGTGCTTGCCGGCCTCGATCGCCTCGCGGACAATACCGTGGCGCACGCCGGGCGGGGTGCAGATGCTCACCAGCTTGACTTCGGGCATGGCCGCATAGAGTTCGGCCGGCGTCTTGAACACCGGCACGTCGCCATGGCCGACACCACGCGTCGAAACGCAGGCGGCCAGTTCGAAATCGGGGCTCTTGTCGATCACCGGCAGGTGCTGATCCTGCGAAATCTTGCCGATGCCGATGACGGCGATTTTCTTTCTGGCCATGACGCTCACTCCAACTCCGGCGGGCACTTAAGGCGATGGGGGGTGCGTTGGGAAGCCCCGCCGACATTGGCCCGGCAAGTGGACGTTTCCGGCGCGGCTGGGGGCTGGCGCAGGCGCGCCAAAGGTGTAGGACCAAATTCAGGGAGCCGAAATTGACCACCAGTACCGAGCCTTACGCGCCTGCCGCGCCGACCACCGCCTTCGCCATCATTTTCGCGGTCGCGTTCTGCCACTTCCTCAACGACGTGATGCAGTCCCTGCTGACGGCGATTTATCCGATCCTGCAGGCGGGCTACGGGCTCTCGTTCGCGCAGATCGGGCTGCTGTCGTTCACCTTCCAGGTGACGGCCTCGCTGTTCCAGCCGGTCATCGGCATGTACACCGACAAGCGCCCGCTGCCTTATTCGATCGCGGTGGGCATGGGCCTGTCGCTGATCGGGCTCATCACCCTGGGCTTTGCGCAATCCTATGCGCTGCTGCTTGTCGGCTCGGCGTTTGTCGGCCTCGGTTCGGCGGTGTTCCATCCCGAGAGTTCGCGCGTCGCGCGGCTCGCCTCAGGTGGCCGACACGGCTTTGCGCAATCGACCTTCCAGGTCGGCGGCAATATCGGCTCGGCGGCGGGCCCGCTGCTCGCAGCGTTCATCGTGCTGCCACGCGGGCAGGTGTCCGTCTCGTGGTTCGCGGTTGCCGCACTGCTCGGCATGTTCATCCTGATCCGCGTCGGCCACTGGTATGCCGATCATCGCCGGCAGGCGGCCAAGCGCCCACCGGCGAGCACGGCGCTGCCGTTCGACCGGCGCAGCACCATCCTCGCGCTGGTCGTGCTGGTGCTGCTGACGCTGGGCAAGAACACGTACACGGCCAGCATGTCGAACTACTTCACCTTCTTCGTCATCGACAAATTCGGCGTGAGCATCCAGCAGAGCCAGCTGATCCTGTTCGTGTTCCTCGGCGCGTCGGCGCTGGGCGTGTTCCTCGGCGGGCCGATCGGCGACCGGTTCGGAGCGCGCTTCGTGATCTGGTTCTCCATCCTCGGCGCCCTACCCTTCACGCTGGCGCTGCCCTATGCCGATTTCACCTGGACGCTGATCCTGTCGGTGATCATCGGCATCATCTTCTCATCGGCCTTCTCGGCCATCGTGGTGTTCGCGCAGGAGCTGGTACCGGGCCGCGTCGGCATGATCGCGGGTGTGTTTTTCGGCTTTGCCTTCGGCATGGGCGGCATTGCGGCCGCGGTGCTGGGGCTCGTGGCCGACAAGCGCGGCATCGCCTTCGTGTTCCAGCTGACCAGCTACCTGCCGTTCCTCGGCCTGCTCGCGCTCGGACTGCCGCAGCTCAACACGCGGCACATCAAGCCCTAGTCCTCCGGCGGCTGCCAGAGCTCGATCTGGTTGCCTTCGGGATCGGCGATGCGGGCAAAGCGGCCCGTCTCAGGCGTATCCCATTCGGCGCGTGTCTCGACGGCGATGCCTTCGGCCTTCAGCGAAGCAATCAACCCGTCGAGGTCTTCGACGCGGAAATTGATCATCCACTGCTTGCTGGCGGGAAAGTAATCGGTATCCGCCTTGAAGGGCGAGAACACGGTCATCCCCGCGTCCTGAGACCAGAAGCCGGTGACGCCGAGATGCTGCTCGTACCACGCGCTGAGCGCCTCGGTGTCGGTGGAGCGGAAGAACAATCCGCCGATGCCGGTTACACGTCCCATTGGATCACCTCACGAGAATGACGCGGAAATCGTTGACGTTGGTGCCGGTGGGGCCGGTCAGCAGGAGGTCGCCGACCGCCTTGAAGGCGGTATAGGCATCGTTGTTGGCAAGTGCGCCCAGCGGATCGATGCCCGCTGCGCGCATGCGTGTCGCCGATGTGCCATCGGCCAGAGCGCCGGCATTGTCCTCGGAGCCGTCGATGCCATCAGTATCGGCCGCCAGCGCGGTGATGCCGCCCATGCCCTCGATAGCGAGGGCGAAGGCGAGCAGGAACTCGGCGTTGCGCCCGCCCTTGCCGGTGCCGCGTACGGTTACCGTCGTTTCGCCACCCGAGAGCAGCAATGCCGGCTTGTTGAACGGACGGCCCCGCGTGGCGATCTCGCGGGCCAGAGCAGCATGGACTTTGGCGACGTCGCGCGCTTCGCCTTCGATGGCGTCGGAGAGAATGTGCGCCGCGACGCCCTGTTGCGACGCACGCTGCGCCGCCGCCTCGAGGGACAGCCCGGCCGATGCGACGATGCGCACCGAATTGGCCGCGAACATCGGATGGTCCGGACGCGGCGGCGGGTTCTCGTCGGAGGCCAGCAACTCGGCGGCCGGGCGCGGCAGGACGATGCCGTAAGCGGAAACCAGATGGCGCACCTCGTCGCGGCGCGTTGAAAGCGGCACGGTGGGGCCAGAAGCGACGAGCGAGGGGTCGTCGCCCGGCACATCCGAGACGATGAGGGTCACGACGCGCGCCGGTGCGGCGAGCGCCGCGAGCCGGCCGCCCTTGATGGCCGACAGTTCGTTGCGGACGGCATTCATCACCGAGATCGGCGCGCCCGAGGCGAGCAGCACGCGGTTGACCTCCTGCTCGTCCTCCAGCGTCAGGCCGGCGGCCGGCGCCGGGAGCAAGGCGGAGCCGCCGCCCGAGATCAGCGCGATGACCAGGTCGTCATGGCTCAGCCCCGCCAACCGGGACATCAGCCGCCGTGCGGCGAGGAAGCCGGCAAGATCGGGGACAGGATGGGCCGCCTCGACGATCTCGATGCGGCTGGTCGGCGCGCCGTAGCCGTAGCGGGTGACCACCAGCCCCTCGAGCGGTCCGTCCCATGCCGCTTCCAGCGCCCTTGCCATCTGGGCCGACGCCTTTCCGGCGCCGATGACGATGGTGCGGCCCTTTGGCTTGCCCGGCAGGTTGGCGGCGATGGCGCGGCCGGGATCGGCAGCATCCACTGCGGTGCGGAACAGCTCTTTGAGGAGATCGCGGTCCATTGCGGGCTCTGGCAGGAGGCCAATCATGGCGAGGCACCCGGCGCGGCGCAAGGGCGGGCCCACGGGTGCTCTTCACAAAGCGGCATAAAGCCGTCATGTGACGGTGCCAGCCACTCCGCTTCATGTCTGCGTCAAACATGCCCCAGCGCTTTGCCATCTATTACGCCCCGCCCCGCGGCTCCGCCCTCGATGTGCGCAGCGCCAACTGGCTGAAACGTCCGGAACTGCGCGAGGCGACCATCGCGGCGCGGCGCTACGGCTTTCACGCCACCATCAAGGCGCCGATGGCGCTTAAGACCGGCACGGACCAGGCTGGTCTTGCCGCCGCATTGGCCACCTTCGGACGCGAGAACGGGCCAGTGATGGTCGGGCGCATCGAGCCGCGGATCATCGATGGGTTCCTCGCGCTGGTGCCGGTGATCCAGCCGCGCGAACTCACGGATTTTGCCGAACTGGTGGTGGAGGCATTCGACCGCTTCCGCGCGCCGCTCGATGCGCGCGAGCGCCAGCGGCGGTTGTCGGCGCCGCTCAGCGACCGGCAGATCAAGCTGCTCGATACATACGGCTATCCCTATGTGCTCGAACAATTCCAGTTTCACATGACGCTGACCGATCGTTTGCCGCTCGACCGGCAGGCTGCATTGCTTGCCGATGCCAAGGTGTGGTTCGCACCGGCGCTCGCCACGCAACTGGTCGTCGACCGGCTGGTGCTGTTCCACGAAGCGGAGCCGGGCACCGTATTCTTCCGCGGCGAGGATTTCGTGCTGAAGGGGCCGCAATGACCGAGACGGTCTTTCGCAACGCGCAGGTCGTTTTGCCCGGCGAGGTCGTAACAGGTTCCGTCCTCGTGAGGGACGGCATCATCGCTGCCATCGACACCGGCGCGTCGCAGCACGGCGAAGATCTCGAGGGGGACTATCTCATCCCGGGGCTGGTCGAACTGCATACCGACCATCTCGAGAACCATTACCGGCCGCGCCCGAGCGTATTCTGGAACCCGCTCGGCGCCCTGCAGGCGCACGACACGCAGATCGCGGGCTCGGGCATCACCACGGTGTTCGACGCGGTGCGGATCGGGTCAGACCCGGAGACGCCCGGCATGGGCGATCACGTGCAGGTGCTGGTCGATGCAATCGCCGAAGGCGTGGCCGACGGCAGGCTGCGGGCGGACCATCTGATCCACCTGCGCTGCGAACTGCCGGCGCACGATGTCGTTGCAGACTTCGAGCGCTTCGTCGACCTGCCGCTGGTGCGGCTCGCCTCGGTGATGGACCACACGCCGGGCGAACGGCAGTATCAGACGGTTCAGAAATACATCGACTACTACAAGGGCCGCTTCAACTTCTCGGATGCCGAGATGGAGGCCTATATGAACGAGCGTATCGCCGAGCAGGCGCTTTACTCGGAGCCGCATCGCCGCGCCATCGTCAAGCGCGGGCTGGAAGCGGGGATCGCGTTCGCCAGCCATGACGATGCGACGCAGGAGCATGTCGAGGAATCGCTGGCCGACGGCGTCAGCATAGCGGAATTTCCGACCACGCTGCTCGCGGCGGAGGCTTCGCACGAGGCTGGCCTCGCGGTGCTGATGGGCGCGCCCAATGTAGTGCGGGGCGGCTCGCATTCCGGCAATGTCTCGGCCACTGATCTCGCCCAGCATGGCTGGCTCGACGTGCTGAGTTCGGACTATGTGCCGCTGGCACTGATCCACGCCGCGTTCATCCTTCCGCTGCGGGCGGACAATGTTTCGTTGCCCGCCGCCATGGCGATGGTCAGCGCCACGCCGGCCAAGGCGGCCCATCTCACCGATCGAGGCGAGATTGCCACCGGCAAGCGCGCCGATCTCGTGCGCGTGCGCCTGCACGGCGAGATGCCGGTGGTGCGCGGTGTGTGGCGGCAGGGGCGGCGGGTCAGTTGATGGCCGGGCGGCTGGTACTGGTCGTTGGTCCGTCCGGTGCCGGCAAGGACACGCTGATGAATGCTGCGCGCGAAGCCCTCGCCGGCGATCCCCGCTTCCATTTCGTCCGGCGGGTCATCACGCGCGAGGCCGTCGCCGGGCTCGAAGATCACGAGACGCTCAGCGTCGAGGCGTTTACCGCGGCGCGCGCGCTGGGTGCCTTTGCGCTGAGCTGGGAGGCGCATGGCCTGCACTACGGCCTACCCGCCGCCATCGATAGTGAATTGGGCGCGGGGCACGTGGTGGTCGCCAACGGCTCGCGGCGAATGGTCACGGATGCCCTGTCGCGCTATCCCGATGCCCAGATTGTGCTGGTCGACGCCGATCCGGAGATCCGGGCCGCCCGGCTGGCCGGGCGCGGGCGGGAAGACCTGGCTGCGGTGCGCGAGAGGCTGGCCCGCGAAGCGATGCTGCCGGCGGGCCTGAATGTCACGCGGATCGACAATTCCGGGGTGTTGTCGGGATCGGTTGCTGCGTTCGTTAAGGCCCTGCGCCGGGCGTCGTGAACCTTTTGCGGGTCGGCGCGTTGCGAATCCCTAGGGGCGGCATGATCTATACCGGAAGCCTGGAGTAAATGACTCGGAACCAGCTTTACGTCCTCGTGGGCATTTTGGTGCTCATCGTGGCCGCCTTGGGCGGCTATCTCCTTTACCAGCAGGCGAACCAGCCAAGCCTCGAAATCCGGGCCGATGGCGGCGGCATCAAGGTCAGTGGCAATGGCTGAAAAGGCTCGCGTCAATACCATCGCTGCGGCGCTTGCGGCGGAACTCGCCGCGCAAGGTCAGGGAAGGTCCGCGCGCCTCGATGCCTATCCTGTGCATGGCAGTATCGACGTTCTGGCCCTTGCCGAAGCTGCAGAAAAAACGCTAGTCGCAGGCGAGGCCGACGGAGATGCCGAAACTGGCGCCAAGACACCGGCCGAACTCAGCGCCGCCAATGACGGGTAGAAACCCCTCCCAACCCTAGACGGCGCAGCAAGCGTCACCCATCCCGAAAGGCAGACCCAATGAACCGCAATACCTGGATCATCATCATCGTGGCCGTGATCGTGATCATCGGCCTGATCTTCATCTTCAACCGTCCGAGCACGACCGCTGTTGTCGTGACCCCGCCGGCTTCGTCCTCCAGCTCGGCCGTGTCGTCCAGCTCCGCCCTGCCGTCAAGCTCGGCCGTATCGTCCAGCGCCATGGCGCCGTCCAGCTCCAGCGAAGCGATGGCCCCGAGTTCTTCGATGATGGCGCCGAGCTCGTCGAGCGAAGCCATGATGGCCACCAGCTCGAGCGAAGCGATGATGGCTACTCCGAGCTCGTCGGCTCAGTAAGCTTCAGGTTTTGACGATCGATTTGAACCCTCGCCCATGTGGCGGGGGTTTTTCATTGCGCGGCCGGTGCGCTGGCGGGCTGACCGGAAGGGCTGGCGGCTTCGGCCAGGCGGCGGCGCTCGCGGTAGTTGGTGAATACCTGGTCGGCAATGACGCCGGCGAGAATGACCGAACCCATCACCGCGAAGTTCAGCGATGAGGGGATACCCAATAGGTTGACCAAGTTCTGCAGCACCTGCAGCAGCATCATGCCGAGCACGACGCCGACGATAGAGCCTTCGCCACCACGCAGCGAGAAGCCACCCAGCACCGCAGCGGCGATGGCATAGAGCTCATAGAAGTTGCCGTGGCCGGACGGCAGGATCGAGCGTGTGTACATGGCAAAGAAGATCGAGGCCAAGGCGGTGAGTACGGCGCAGATGACATAGGCCGCGATGATCACCTGATGCGTCCGGATTCCCGAGTAGCGCGCGGCTTCCTCGTTCTTGCCGACGGCGAACAGGTAGCGACCGAAAACCGAGCGGTGCAGCACCACCCACATGACAGCGGCGATCACCACCATGATGAAGAAGGCATGCGGGATCGGCACCGAGCTCCACATCTTGCCCGTGAGCAGCGCGACGATGTCGGTGCGGCCGGTGGTGATCCATTCGAGATCGGGAAAGCTGACACCGAAGGGGAAGCCCGCCGTGCCGTCGCCGGTGTAGAACCGCGCCACGCCGCGATAGATCAATAGGCCACAGAGGGTCACCACGAACGGCTGCAACCGCACCTTGGTGATCAAGAGGCCGTGGACCAGCCCCATCACGAAACCGATGGCGAGAACGATCAGCGCTGCGAGCGGCCACGGCACGCCCTTGTTGGCGATGAGGTCGATGAAAATTACGCCGAGGATGGCGATCATCGAGCCAGACGACAGCTCGATGCCGCCGGTGATGATGACGAAGCCCTGCCCGATGGCGAACATGCCGAACAGGCCGACGAGGTTGGCGGTATTGGCGATATTGATGGGCGACAGGAAACGCGGATTGATGAGCGCCACCACCGCGCCCACGACGATGATCAGGACGAGCAGTCCCAGATCCTTCTTCAGCATTCCCGTCTCTCCCCCCGCCGGCTCATCCTAGAGCGGCTTTCCCACGGCGAGCCGCAGGATGTTTTCCTCGTTGGCCTGGTTACGATCCAGAATGCCTGAAATTTCACCCTCGTGCATCACTGCAACACGGTCGGACACGCCGATCACCTCTTCCATGTCGGACGAGATCATCAGCACGGCCACGTCGTTATCCGCGAGCTGGCGCATGAGGCGGTAGATTTCCGACTTGGCGCCAACATCGATACCGCGTGTCGGTTCGTCGAAGATCATGACGCGCGGCTTCATGGCCAGCCACTTGGCCAGAACGACCTTCTGCTGGTTGCCGCCCGAGAGCGAGCCGGTGCGCGCGCCGACATCGGCGGTGCGAATGTCGAGGTCGCGGCGGCTCTGCTCGCCCTGCCCGCGCTCCGCAGTCGGCGACACCAGGCTATTGGTCGAGTAGGCCTGCAGGTTGGGCAGTGTGATATTCTGTGCGATCGGCAGATCGAGCAGCAGGCCCGAGCCTTTGCGATCTTCGGGAACAAGGAAAATACCCGCTGCCACGGCCTGCGCGGCGCTCGAAAACTGCACCGCCTGACCGTCGAGCTGGATATGCCCGCCATGCAGCCGGTCGATGCCGAACAGGGCGCGTGCCAGCTCCGTGCGGCCAGCGCCGACGAGACCGGCAAAGCCAAGGATCTCGCCGGAATAGAGATCGAGATTCACGGCGCGCTGCGGATAGGTCGAGGTCCGGGCATCCTTGATCGAAATTGCGACCGCGCCGCGCGGCTTGGCCGGCGGTGCATAGGCGACCTTGAGGTCGCGCCCCACCATCAGCTTGACCATCGTGTCGTGCGTGATGGCCTCGCCTTCGAGTGTCCCAACCAGCCGTCCGTCGCGCAGCACGATAACGCGGTCGCAGGCTTCGACGATTTCGTGGAGGCGGTGCGAAATGAAAATCACCGAGATGCCCCGGGCGCGCAGGTCCTTGATGACCGCAAGCAGCTTGTCGGTCTCGGCGAGAGGCAGGCTCGACGTTGGCTCATCGAGAATCAGCAGGCGCGAATCGAAGCTCAGCGCCTTGGCGATCTCGACCAGTTGCTGCTGGGCGAGCGAGAGATGCGAGACCGGCGTCGATGGCGAGAAGTTTGCGCCGAGCAGATCGAGATAGGGCTGGACGGTGGCGTTCAGCTTCTGCGTGTCGACCAGCCGCAACGGCCCGTATTTTCTCGGCTCGCGCCCGATATAGACGTTGGCGGCGACGTCGAGATTGCTGAACAGGTTCAGTTCCTGGTGGACGAAGGCGATGCCGGCGCGAATAGAGCCGGCGACGGTGAGCGCGTTGCAGGCGACGCCGTCGATCTCGATCGTACCGGTGTCAGGCGCCGTCACGCCTCCCAGGATCTTCATCATGGTGGATTTGCCGGCGCCGTTTTCGCCGACGAGGCCGATCACCTCACCCGGCCGGACGTCCATGTGGAAGTCGGCGAGGGCGGTGACGCCGGGGTAAGCCTTGCGGATGCCGGAAAGCCTGAGGAACGGCTCACCGGAGGAAGCAGTGGCAGCCTGGTTTGCGCCAAGGGCCGTCAAAATGCCGTTCTATACCTGTGCGGGGGAAGGTCCGCAGCCGGTTGCCCGGCTGCGGAGGTGTGAGCGTCAGCCGCCGGCCAGCTTCTTCTGGAAGTCGGCCTGGAAGGCGTCGACGTTGTCCTTGGTGACGGTCAGGCCCGGGATGATGATGATCCCGTCGGCCGGAATGCCGGACTTGTCGCCCGTGAGGTAGGCGGCGATCAGCTTGGCGCCCTGGTAGCCCCACTCGTAGGGCTGCTGGACGACGGTGCCAGCGAAGGAGCCTTCCTTCACGGCGCCGAGCGTGATCGGGTCTTCGTCGAAGCCGACGACGGTGATCTGGCCGAGCTTGCCTGCGTCACGCAGCGCTTCATAGATGCGCGGCGGGTTGTAGGAGTAGAAGCCGACCATGCAGGTCACTTCCGGGTGGGCAACGAGCACGTCGTCGACGTTGGCGCGCGCGCGGGTCTGGTCGATGTCGTCACCGCGCACGTCGATCAGCTCGAGGCCGGTACCGGCCACGGCGGTGTTGTAGCCTTCGATGCGTTCCTTGGCGTTGGCGGCGCCGGGCAGACCGACGAAGCCGATGCACTTGCCGCCATTGGGCAGGGCCTTCTTCATCAGTTCGCCGGCATTCTTGCCGAGCTCGACGTTGGACGAACCGAAATAGGCGATGCGGTTGGACTGCGGAGCATCCGAGTCGAACGCGAAGTAGGGGATCTGGGCCGCGACGCGATTGATCGAGTCGGTCGAGGTGGCCGGATCGACGACGGAGACGGCGACGGCATCGACGCCGGCCGCAACGAGGTCGTCGAGCATGCGCTGCTGCACGGCGGCGTCGGCGCGCTCGGGGTACTTGAAGGTGAGCGTGACGTTGGGCAGCTCCGCCTGAGCCTTCTTCACCGCGGCTTCGGTGATCTTCCAGAAGTCAGATGGGCCGTTCACGACAAAAGCGATTTCCGGCTTGTCCTGGGCAAAAGCCGGACCGGCCAGCGCAGCAGTAGCCAACACCGCTACCGCGGATGCGATAGTTCTCATGGTCATAGTCCTCCCTGGTCCCCACGTCGCGCGGGGATCTCCCCGGCGCCATCCGGGTGCGATGACTCTGCGGTCACGGTCATCCAAGGCGGCGTCGTGCCTCTATCAATAAGTCATACTTTTAGGTGCGCAAACGAAATCTGACGCCCAGCAGGCGTTGCGGGTGAAAATCTGCGAAACAAATCAGACAGGTCCGACATCAGCGCTGAGCGCCGACGACCTCCCGGGTGATGGCACTGCGCGCCGCTTCAAGCGAATCGAAGATGTGGCCGTCGCTGCCGAAGGCGGCGAGGCGCACGGCGAGGAACCTGTAGCCCTCGGGCGACGGCAGGACCACGCCGACCGGTTGGCCCTCGACCTCGATGGTGACAGGGCGGCTGGCGGGTGGCTTGGACGAAAGATGGTGTTGCATGGGCAACCTCCATGGCGACCGCAATCGCGGTGCGCGGGTGTTAGCGAAACTCAAAGACGGGAGCGTGACAGGCCGGTGGGCCTAGGCGGTCACATTCGCCAGTTTCGAAGACACCGTTTGGAGGTGGCTACGCGTTTGCAAATAATCCCGGCGTTAGGGTCGATGCTGAGAATGGTAGTCATGTCTCGTCCCTTCCGGCTTAGGCCTCGATGGCCCGGTTGAACTAAACGCGAATGCGGCGCGAAGAGTGCCGCTTCATCGCTCATAGTCGCAAAGCGCGACTGGTGCAAACGCGACTTAGGTCGTGAGGCGCCAGCGTGACGTCAAGGCTAGGTGTGTTCGCGGCGATTGGCGAGGCTGCGGGTGCCAATCGAAGGGGCGAGTGCGGAAAACTCTGCCCGCAAACGACCGTCGCGAAAAATCGAGCGAGACTTGGCAGTCCGCTTAAAGTGCGCGAAAGGCGTTAGCTTGAAATCGATTGCACCCCATGATGATCTGGCGCGCGAGAGGGACAGCGGCGCGTGCGTCGCGACCGGGCGATTGGCTGCAGAAGATGGCCGCGCCCGTTGAGGAGGGGATCGTGAAGGAAGCCAGCCCGCGCGACGAAACGCGCGGCAAGCGGGGCGCGCCCCGCTCGGGCAAGCCCACTCTGCGCACCATCGCGGAGATGACCGGGCTTGCGATCACGACGATTTCGCGCGCCCTCAACAATGCACCCGAGCTCAGCCAGGAGACGCGCGAGCGCGTGCAGAGGATCGCCGCCGAAATCGGCTATGTGCCCGATCGCACTGCGCTGCGGCTCAAGACCGGACGCACTCATGTGGTGACGCTCGTACTCGATCCGCATGCCGAGATTCTCAATTTCAGCCAGTCGCTGGTCGCCGGCATCACTTCGGCGCTCCGCGGCACGGCCTATCACCTCGTCATCACCCCAGCCTTCCGCGGTGCCTCGCCGCTCGATCCGATCAACTACGTGCTCAACAACAAGATGGCCGACGGCGTTATCTTTTCGCGCACCGAACCCGATGACGCGCGGGTGAAGCTACTGCTCGAAAACGATTTCCCCTTCGTCTGCCACGGCCGCACCGGCTTTGAGGCGCCGCACCCTTATGTCGATTACGACAACGCTGCCTTCGCCTATGCAGCCGTCGCGCGGCTTGCGGCCAAGGGCCGCCGCCATGTGGCGATGATCGCGCCGGCGCAGCGCTTCAGCTTCGGCCAGCATCTGTTCGACGGTTTCACGCGTGGCGCACGTGACGCCGGGATCGAGACCGAGATCATCGAGGGTGTGACGCTGGACGACGGGGCCGAGACCATCCGCGCCGCAACGGTCAAGCGCATCGCGACCGGCAACGCGCCGGATGGTTACGTCTGTCCGGGTGACGCGGTGGCGCTCGCGGTGATGGCGGGGATTGCCGATTCCGGGCAGGTGATCGGACGCGACGTGGACATCGTGACCAAGCAGATGTCGGGCATTTTCTCGCTGGTGCGGCCGCGCGTCGATGTCATTTCGGAAGACATCGCGCTTGCAGGCGAACAGATGGGCGAGCTCCTGCTCCGCCGCATCAATGGCGAGCCGTCCGACGGCCTGCAGATCCTGCAGGTTCCCGAAATTCCGTTCTAACCCTCGATCGTCTCGCGCAGCACTTCGAGTTCGAGCCAGTCGTTCTCCGCTTTGGCTCTTGCGGCTTCGGCCGCACCGAGCTTGGCGGAGGCGTCGGCGAATGCCTTGGGATCGCGGGCATAGAGTCCTGCATCGGCGAGCAACTTGTTGAGCCGGGCCATCTCGGCTTCGTGTTTGGCAATCTCCTTGGGCAGCGTTTCGAGCGCATGCTTCTGCTTGAAGGAGAGCTTGGCCTTTGGCGCGGCGATGGGCGCCATGGCGACGGTCCTGCCGCCGCGCTCAGGCCGCGCTGCCGCGTCGGGCTTGGTTACACCGAAACCGCGCTGTGCTACCATGTCCGAATAGCCGCCGGCATATTCGGTCCACACCCCCTCGCCTTCGGCCACGATCACCGACGTCGCGACGCGATCGAGAAAGTCGCGGTCGTGGCTGACGACGATCACTGTGCCCGGATAGTCGCCGAGCATGTCCTGCAGCAGGTCGAGCGTTTCGAGGTCGAGGTCGTTGGTCGGCTCGTCGAGGACGAGCAGGTTCGACGGCAATGCCAGCGCGCGAGCGAGAGCCAATCGGCCGCGTTCGCCACCCGAGAGCTTTGCGACGGCCGTCCGCGCCTGCTCCGGCGCGAACAGGAAATCCTTCATGTAACCGACGACGTGCTTGGGCTGACCGTTGATGATCAGCGTGTCCGAACCGCCGGCGGTCAGAGCATCCTTCAGCGTCGAGTCCGGATCAAGCCGGGCCCGGCGCTGGTCGAGGCTCGCGAGTTCGAGATTGGAGCCAAGCCGGACCTTGCCGCTGTCGGGCGCGAGTTCGCCCGTCAGCAGCTTGATCAGCGTGGTCTTGCCCGCGCCGTTCGGACCGACGATGCCGACGCGATCGCCGCGAATGATGCGGGTCGAGAAGTCGCTGACGATCACACGGTCGCCGAAGCTCTTGCTCACGGCATCCGCCTCGGCCACGAGCTTGCCCGAAGTCTCGCCCTCGGACACGGCGAGCTTCACATTGCCCACCTGCCGCTTCAGGTCACGCCGCTCCTGCCGGAGGTTGAACAGCCCTTCGAGCCGGCGGACGTTGCGCTTGCGCCGCGCGGTGACGCCGTAGGTCAGCCAATGCTCTTCTCGGACGATCTGGCGATCGAGCTTGTGCCGCGCCAGATCCTCTTCCTCCATCGTCGTATCGCGCCACTCTTCGAAGGCAGAAAAGCCCTTGTTGAGCCGTCGCGTCACGCCGCGATCGAGCCACACAGTGGCGCGTGTGAGATCGGCGAGAAAGCGGCGGTCGTGGCTGATGATCACCAGCGCGGACTTCAGCGAGGCAAGTTCGGATTCGAGCCATTCGATGGCCGGCAGGTCGAGGTGGTTGGTTGGCTCGTCGAGCAGGATGATGTCGGGCTCGGGCGCCAGCACACGCGCCAGGGCCGCACGCCGCGCCTCGCCGCCCGAAAGGCGCGATGGGTCCTCGTCGCCGGTGAGCCCAAGATGCTCAAGCAGGTAGCGCGCGCGATGCGGATCGTCGCCGGCCTCGAGGCCCGCTTCTGCGTAAGCCAGCGCGGTGGCATAGCCCGACAAGTCCGGCTCCTGCGGCAGGTAGCGGATGGTGACGCCCGGTTGCAGGAAGCGCTTGCCGCCGTCGGCCTCGATCTCACCGGCCGCGATCTTGAGCAGCGTCGACTTGCCCGAGCCGTTGCGCCCGACCAGCGCGATCTTGTCGCCGGGCAGCACTGAGAGTTCGGCAGCCTCAAGCAACAAGGTCGAGCCGAGCGTGAGCCTGATTTGCTGCAGGGATAGGATGGGCGCGACGGCCATTGATCAGTCCGGAACTTAGGGGATGCGGGCCGCATAGAGCATGGCGCGGCCCATGCGATCAACCTGCGACATTTCAGTCCGTGCCGGCGATGCCGCCGTGCGGGTCGATACCGAGCCCTGTGACCAGAGCCGCGCCGCCATAGGCATAGACAATCCGGTGGTCGATGACTGCCAGCAGGTCGTCCGGCCCCAGATGCGCCGCCATCTGCAGCGCATGGGCCGGGTCGACGACATAGATCGTGAGGGGCTCGACGCGCCCCTGAGCGAAAGCGTCCTCGACGGTGTGTGTGCGGTCGTTTCGCGCGTTGTCGTCGACGCGGCCGAGATAGACGGCGTCGGTGTCCATGCCGTGCGAGTTGGCATAGTAGGACAAAGCCTTCCAGTCGCCACCAATGCCGCGATAGGGGATGGCGCGCACCCGGTTGTATCCGGCCTCGGCGGCGCGCTCCCAAAACGGCGATTGCAACTCTGTGACCCAGACCGCTGCCGGTGCGCGCTGGCTCACGCGGAACGCCTGTGTCGCGGTGCGCGAGTCATAAAGCTGCACGCCGAGTGCGAGTGTTGCGAGCGCGACGACAATCCCCTGCCGCCAGCGCCAGCCCGGCATCACCACGGCGAGGATGATCAGCAAATAGAGCAGCGGCCAGATGAAGCGGCCGGTCGATCGGAACAATGACGCTGTGACGACGATGATGCGCGGGTAAAGGATGCGCACCACCTCCATGTCGGCGACGGCTACCTTGTTCGACACTGAAAAGAGCAGCATCAGCGCGAGCAGGATGACCAAGGGCAACCAGCGCCGGTTCCACAGTTCACGCGCCCGCAGCACGCCGCCCGAGATGACGCTGAGCACCAGCAGCGCCATGATGCCGATGCCGAGGAAGCTCAGCCCCTCGTAGTCGAGTTCCGTGTGCGGAACCTGCGGGAACCATTCCGACCAGCGGTAGGGAATGATGAAGCCGAGCAGGTTGAACTTGTACGCGCCGTAGCCGCTCGCCCCGAGGCTACCGGTCATCATGAAGCCGATGGCCCACATCAGGACGAGCATGACCGCAATGCCGCAGGCAAACTCGCCGAGCACCCGCCGCCTGCTCACCATGCGGGCGAGGAGGCGCCGGAAGAGATCGGCGACCCAGATTCCGAGCACCATCGCAAGCAGATAAAGATGCACGACCGTGGTCAGTGCGATGAGCAGCGGCCACGTCCACAGCCGCACCGGTCCGCCCCGCACATAGATCAAGAGCGCGAGCAGGATCAGCCAATGGCCGCTGAGCGCCATGTGCATCGGCACCCGGAACAGAAAGGCCGGTGTCGTGACGACAAAGGCAGCGGCGACCACAGCGAGCACCGGGCCGGCCTCCAGAATGCGTGCGATGCGATATGCGAGCAGCGCCTGCATGACAAAGCAGAGCAACAGCCAGTAGCCCCAATACTGAAAGGGCTCGGGCAACCAGGCCTCGATCAGCTTGAACGGAAAGGCAAACAGCGACAGGCCGTCGACGAGGCCGATGGAGTTGGCGAGTTCGACGCCGAGGTTCGGACTGATCCCTGGCGGCATGCCCCAAGGCGAATGACGGAAGAACATCCAGCCGAGCTGATGCATGGCGCGATCGCCGGTATCGAGCCAGGCGATGTTGGTCGGCAGCAATGTGTGCCAGCCGACGCAGACGAGAAAGGCCGCGCCGCCGACGAGCAATGCGGCCAGCGTGCCCATCAGGTCAGAGCGGGCGTCGGCGGTCTGTGCCTCGGGCAAGGTGAATTCCGGCTGAGGTTGTGCGGTCAGCGCGGCGTCAGCGGACCGGAGGTTCAACGGCCAGCCTGCCGCGCTGTGCAGCCGCCGGTCAATGCGCGACGGCGCCCGAAGGTTCAAGCCCGAGGCCAAGTCGCTCGCGGATCGAAATGCGGCCCTTGGCAAGGTCGGCGATCGTGTAACGGTCGAGTACGTCGAAGAAGGCGCCGAGCGCTTCGCGCAGCGCGCTGTTCAGGTCGCAGCTGTCGACCAGTGGGCAGTGCACATCGCTGCCGCCCTCGAAGCATTCCGCCATGGCGAAGTTTTCCTCGGTCAGCTTGATGGTATCGAGCAGCGTGATCTCGCTGGCGGGCCGGCCGAGCTTGATGCCGCCCTTGCGCCCCCGCACCGTTTGGATCAGCCCGTTTTCCACCAGCGGCTTGATCAGCTTGAACAGGAACAGCTCCGAAATCGCGTGCGCCTTGGCGATATCGGCGACGTGGCTGAGGCCCGGCGTGTTCACCGCGCAATACACAAGGGTGCGGATGGCGTAGCTGGTCTGCCGGGTCAGTCGCATAGAGTCGCCTCGCTGAAAGCCTAGATTGTCCGGGCGTTTCAAATGTTGAACGTGGCGATCAGTTTAGAATTGTTCGGCCTTTGTCAATTGCGCGGCACGGTCAAATCGCGCCCCGCGTAAGCGTC
>JBEBHC010000043.1:0-23651 GCA_040081185.1 Devosia sp.
GCGGTTCTGGGGTCGCCCCCAGGGCCGGGGATTGGGCGGCGAAACCGGGTAATGCCGGCGGAGATCCAGCCCTCTTCTGAAAGTCCGGCGCTCCGGGGTGGCGACGCCCCACACAACACTTCTTTCGGGACGCACGCGCCCCGGGGCCCGCCTGATCGACAGACGCGGAGGGAGACAGTGCGAAGCAGCATCACCGGGCGGGGACGCCGGGCGCTTTGTCACGCGGTGTTCCGGTGCAAGCAGCGCTACGCCCGGGCCGGCAGTTCGCTTATGTCTCTACCAAGCGTCTCCAGCACCGTCTTGACGATGCCGGCGCGATCCAGATGCGCGGCGGCGTACATGTCGGCCTGGCTCGCCTGCTCCACGAACGTGTCGGGGATCATCAGCGGGCGGAATTTCAGTTTGCCGTCGAGCAGGCCGTGCGTGGCGAGGAACGTCGCGACGTGGCTGCCGAAGCCGCCGATGCCGCTCTCCTCGATGGTGATCAGCAATTCGTGCTCGCGCGCCAGCCGGGCGATCAGCGCCTCGTCGAGCGGCTTCAGGAATCGCGCATCGGCAATCGTCGGGTTCAGCCCGAAGGCCGCGAGCTTTTCGGCGGCGGCGATCACCTCGCCGAGCCGCGTGCCGAAGCTCAGCAGCGCCACGCCGTTGCCTTCGCGCACGATGCGCCCTGTACCGATCTCGAGGCTGGAACCGCGTTCCGGCAGGTCGACGCCCATGCCGTCAGCGCGCGGATACCGGAACGCAATCGGCCCCGCATCGTATTCGGCGGCAGTGCGCACCATGTGGCGCAGCTCCGCCTCGTCGGCCGCCGCCATCACCACCATGTTTGGAATGGCGCCCAGATATGCCGAGTCGTAATTGCCCGCATGGGTGGGCCCGTCGGCGCCGACATAGCCGGCCCGGTCGATCGCGAAGCGCACCGGCAGGTTCTGCACCGCCACGTCGTGGATCACCTGATCATAGGCGCGCTGCAGGAACGTCGAGTAGATCGCGACGAACGGCTTCATCCCCTCCGTCGCCAGCCCGGCCGCAAAGGTCACCGCGTGCTGCTCGGCGATGCCGACATCGAACAGCCGGCTCGGATAGAGCTCGGCGAATTTATCCAGTCCCGTGCCCGACGGCATGGCCGCCGTGATCGCGACGATCCGGTCGTCGTGCCGCGCCTCCTCGATCAGGCTCTCGGCAAAGACCGCCGTATAGGAGGGCGCGTTGGACGCCGGCTTGCTCTGCGCGCCGGTGACGACGTTGAACTTGGACACGCCGTGATACTTGTCGGCCGAGTTCTCGGCGGGGTCGTAGCCCTTGCCCTTCTTGGTGACGACATGAACCAGGATCGGCCCCGTCTCCGCGTCGCGTACGTTCTCGAGGACCGGCAGCAGCTGGTCGAGATCGTGCCCATCGATCGGGCCGACATAAAAAAAGCCCAGTTCCTCGAACAGCGTTCCACCAGTGAAGAACGAGCGCGCGAATTCCTCGGTCTTGCGCGCCGTCTCATGAATGAACGGCGGCAGCTTCTTGGTGAAGCTCTTCGCCGCCTCCCGCGCCCCGCGGTAAACGGGCCCGGAGACAAGGCGCGCAAGATAGCCGCGCATGGCGCCGGTGGGCGGCGCGATCGACATGTCGTTGTCGTTGAGGATGACGATCAGCCGCGCATCCATGGCGCCGGCATTGTTCATCGCCTCGTAGGCCATGCCGGCGGACATGGCACCGTCGCCGATGACGGCGACGACGTTGCGCGTCTCGCCCTTGAGGGCCGACGCGACCGCCATGCCGAGCCCGGCCGAAATCGAGGTCGAGGAATGGCCGGCGCCGAACGGATCGTATTCGCTCTCGGCGCGGCGGGTGAAGCCGCTGAGGCCGTTCCTGGCGCGCAGGGTGCGAATACGGTCGCGGCGACCTGTCAGCACCTTGTGCGGATAGGCCTGGTGGCCGACATCCCAGATGATGCGATCGTTCGGCGTGTCGAACACGGCGTGCAGCGCGACGGTGAGTTCCACCACACCGAGCCCGGCGCCGAGATGGCCGCCGGTCACCGAGACGGCGTCGATCACCTCGGCGCGCAGTTCATCGGCCAGGGTATGGAGCTGGGTGCGGTCCATCGCCTTGAGATCGGCGGGCGAGTTGACCGTGTCGAGCAGGGGGGTAAGCGGCTTGTCGGCCACGCGGCGCAATCCGTTTTGCTTGTCTGCCCCGAGGTTTAGTGCCGGGGGCAGGCCATTGCAACCCGAGTGTCTGTGCAGAAACGGCGCCGGGCCTAGTTGCTGGCGATGATCTGGGGAGCGCGGCGGATGAAGTGGTCGAAGGGGTCCGGTGCCACGAGGTTGGACTCGATTACGAGCCGGCTGGCGTATGGGCCGAGCTCGGCGCGGTTGTCGAGATAGCCCTCGGGCTCGTACATTTCGGCATAGTGCATGGCCGACAGCAGTTCGGGTGTGCCGAGCGTTTCGTCGATATGGTCGATCTCGGGCGCGACGAAATCGGACGGGCGTTGCTCAAGACCATCGATCTTGGGGATCGCGCCGCGGCCGTTGAGGGCACTCTGCATGTTCGGCCGCGCGCCGGCTTCGGTGACGGCGGTCCAGGTCAGGTCGAACATGGTGGAGACTACGTCGAGCCCATTCGTGCCGCCGGCGACGCCGGGCCGGATGTCGCTGGGATCGAGCGAGGCGAGCTGCGTGGCACCAGGACTGGTGGTCTGCGCAGGGCCGGTTGCGGCGGGCGGCGCGGGCAGGTCGGGGATCGGCGGCGGCTCGACCGCGAGCTCGTTGAGCGAGGCGGTGGTCTCGCGCGCAATCAGCATCTGGAGGGCGCGCTGCGCGCCTTCGTCGGGCGCGATCTCCGGCGCGTAGGCGGTCAGCAGGTCTGTCGTTTCGGGTGACATCAGGACGCGCGGCTGCGGCTCGTTTGGATCCTGCAGCAGATCGAAGGCCGCCAGGGCGTTGCTTTCGACCGGCAGCGGGCCACGTGTCGCGAGCCGCATTTCAGGCGATTTGGTCGCCGGGAAGATGGATGTGGTCGAGAGTTCGGAGGGCGCAGACAGCGCCGCTTCCATGAATCCGGGACGCGGGGCCGGGAAGAGCGCGTTGACATTGATGGTGTCGACGGAGCGCTGGGCCGGATCGAGCGAGGCAGTGAGGATTTCGACCTGCTGCGGGACCTGTACGCCGCTGCAGGGGACCATGTGGCACTTGTTCCACTCGGTCTGGGCGTAGGAGCGGCCTTTGTCGGAAAGCGGCTTGCCGTCCACCGGTATGTGCAGGGTACGGCCGTCGGGGAAGACTTTCTTCAACTGCGCGGTGGTCATGCGCGGCCAGGCGCGGACAGAGCCGGTGTCAACGTGGACGAAGGGGCTTCCCGAAGTCGGGTAGAAGCCAACGCCACCGACCTGATGACGCATGGCGGTGGCACGCAGCGTGCTGAGATCGATGCCGGGGATGAAGATATCCATCGCCTTGCCCTGGATGTGCTGGCTGTTCTCGGCGACGCCGGACGACTTGGCGCGGAGCATGGCGTTGGTCTTTGGCGAACGATAGGACGAGACGATGTTGACCGGCTGCGTCGCGTGGACCTCCTGGTAGATCTGCCAGATGAGATCGAACAGAGCCGGGTCCATCTTGGTCGGCTCTTTGGTGCGCCAGTCGGCAAGGAAGATGTTCAACTGCTGCAGGACGGCTTTGTCGTAGACGCCGTTGCGCTTGAAGGTGAATGTGCCGGTTTCGCCAGTATGGGTGTGGTGCAGATAGAGCGTACGGTCGCCCGATGCGGCGACAACCGGGACCATGGACTGGGTGACGAACAGCAACAGCGCCATGCCCGCGAGCAAGGCGCGCAGTGCCCATCGCCAATCCGGATTGATCGTCCCCGTCACGCCCCAGCCCGAAAGTTCTCAAATTACCGACGGCAGAGACTAGCGTTGAAGCTCGTAAGGCTTTGTTAACGCTGATATCTCGCATGCGACCAAGGCCGCCGGCGACGCGCAATTTCTAGGCAGAAATCGCGGCTGAACCAAGGCTCAAACGCTAAGTGTTGGTAAAGACGGGGGAAAGCGCGCGGGCGGAAAGCCGCGGACACGAGCACAAGATCGCGCCCTTTCTACCAGTGTCAGCCGTGTTTTCGTCCGGCGAACGGGAGGAAACGCGACTATTCGGCGTTCAGCAGCTCAATGAGCTTCTTGTTGTGACCGTAGACGTCACCGTAGGAGCGCAGGGTGCCGTCGGGGTCGACCCGCAGGGTGAAGTACATCAGGTGGACCGGGATGTGGTTCTCGAGAGAGACCCACTTTTCCTTGGGACCGGCGAGGCTTTCGAGCGAGGCCTGAGTGATCTTGGGATTGGTCTCCATCAGCGCGCCGCCGAATTCCAACGGGTTCTGGACGCGGACACAGCCGTGCGAATAGGCGCGGAATGAGCGGCCGAAGAGCGACTTGGACGGCGTGTCGTGCAGATAGACGTCGTGCTCGTTGGGGAACAGGAACTTGACCGCACCCAGCGCATTGCCTGGGCCGGGCTTCTGCCGGATGTGATAGTTGTTGATGTTGGTGGTGGTCCAGTCGATCGCTGCGGCGTTGATGACCTTGCCGCCCGCCAACATCTCCATGTTCTGGCTGTCGAGATAGTAGGGGTTGGCGATGAGGTGCGGCTTGATCTCGTTGGTGGCGATCGAGGGCGGCACGTTCCAATAGGGGTTCACCACCACGTTCTCGATCTCGTCGGAGAATAGAGGGGTCTGGTGGGTCGGGGTGCCGACGACGACGCGGGTCGTGTAGGCTTCCTTGTCGTTCCGCATGATCCAGAGGCGGAACTCGGGGATGTTCACCTCGACGTGGAATTCGCCGAAGTTCTCCGGCTCCCAGCGCCAGCGCTCCATGTTGGCGATGATGTCGTCCTTGGTGATGTCGGACTTTCCGTTGAGCGCGGCGACCGTTGCCGGCCCGAGCACACCATCGGCCGTGAGACCAAGGCCATCCTGGAACGACGCAACGGCCTCTGACAGCGGCTGATCGTAGGTGATGTCGACTTTCGCATCGGTGGCGCCTTCGGGGATTTCGGGCGCAGCGACGGCGAGGCGTTCGCGCAGCAGCGGCACGCGCTCATCCTGCATGCCAAGCTTGAGGGTCTTACCCTCGGGAATGATGATGGTTTCCGCTTCGACGCCGCCGTCGACGAACTTTGCAAGGGCGGCCTTGAGCAGCACGAACTCAGGATGGGTCGGGTCGAGATCGCGCAGGATCTGATCGGGTTTGTCCGAGGCCGCGAGCTTGAGCAGCATGTCGGCTTCGTTGATGCGACGCGGCGTGATGGTCAGCAGCTTGCTGACTGCGGTCGGCCCGATGCGTCCGCCATAGGCGTCCTGTGCGTAGCGCACCGCAGCTTGCGAGAAGGAGGTCTCGAGACCGGCGAGCTTGGCCGGATCGCTGCCGGCAGAAGCCACATCGATATCGGAAGTCAGGTAGTCGCTGGGGCGGAAGCCTTCGAGGGCGGAGTCCTTGAAGACGCCGACGATCTTTTCGGCATTGGCGGAGAACGTCACCTTGCCCTTGGCGTCGGTGGCGAGCCACAGCGGTTCGAAGCCGCGGGCGCCGTAGAAGTAATAGAGCTTCTGCGCCTGGTCGTAAGCGCGGGTGCCCTTTTCGGCGCCGTAATAGGCCGATTGCAGGCCGGTCTTGATGATCTTGGCGAGCTCGGAGCGCGGCGGCGCGATGACGATCCTAGTCGTTGCGGCCGCGACGGGAGCCGGGGTAACGGCATCCTGGGCGAGGGCGGCGGGAGCGAGGGTGCCGAGACTGGCCCCCAGCAGCAACAGGGCGACGAGCAAACGCATCAAATCAATCTTTCAGGGTGCCGGGGCGCGGGGAGTGGCGCTGAAGCATGCAGTGTTGTTCGCTTATGATCACAAAGCGCGGGCGGCGCAATTCCACACGATTTTGTGAGGCGAAATCGTGGCGGACGTGCAACGCGGCTGAACTAGGCCGCATCACGGTCGAGCCCCGCATCGAGGCCGTATTCGCGCAGTTTGCGGTAGAGGGTCGAGCGACCGATGCGCAGCGCGCGGGCGATCTGCGACATGCGGCCATTGTAGCGATCGAGCGCGAAGACGATGAGGGCGCGCTCGACATCGGGGAGGGCGGCGATTTCGCCTTTGTCGCCGAGAAAGCGGTCTGGGCCGGATGCGGTTTCATGGCGCACAGGACTAGCGGCATCGATGTGAACCGGGGCTGAAGGCAGTGGCTGTGCCGCGGTGACAATGGCGGCTGCGTCACGTCCGAGGGCACGCGACAGAAGCTGGGGCAGGTCGGCGGGTTCGATGGTGTCGCCCTGAGCGAGGATAACCGCGCGGTGCAGGATGGATTCGAATTGGCCCAGGTTACCGGGCCAGTCGTAGCCAGCCAGCAAGGCCTGCGCCGGGGCCGACAGGCTGCTGACGCGGCGTCCGGTCTCTGCGGCGGAGCGGGCGACAAAATGGGCTGCCAGCGAGGACAGGTCGTCGCGCCGGTCACGCAGGGGCGGCAGATAAGCTGGCAGGACGTTGAGCCTGTAGAACAGATCCTCGCGGAACGAACCGGACTGCGTGAGGTGGAGCAGGCGCGCCGAAGTTGCCGCGATGAGGCGGATGTTGAAGCGCTCAGATCGACGGTCGGATGGATCGATGCGGCCACCCGCGAGAACGTTGTGAAGCACTTCCTGCGCGTCGGGGGGCAAAATACCGATCTCGGACAGATAAAGCGTGCCACCGTCGGCTTCGCGCAAAACCGAGAGAGCGAACGCTGCGCCGTTTATGGCGACGAATGGTCTCGTCGCGCGATCGGACAGCGAGTGAACGAGGCGCGCGAGTGACTCGCGACCGGTGCCGGGTTCGCCTTCTATGAGGACAGGCAGGGCGGACTTGCCCGCTTTGATCGCGATGTCGCGAATGCGGTGCAAGGCGGGGCCGGCAAAGATCGGATCATCGAGCGCGGCTGCTCCGGCGGCTCGGGCGGTTGCGATACGCACGGCGGACTCTAGAGCACCGAGCCGGGTGGCGGTGTTCAACGACACAATGAGACGTTCGGGCGCGACGGGTTTCACGAAGAAATCGACGGCGCCATTGCGCATCGAGGACACGATGGTCTCGAATTCCTGATGAGCCGTCTGGACGATAACCGGGGTGGCGATGCCGTCACGACGCATCGCGTCCATCACGGCCATGCCGTCGAGATCGGGCATGACGAGATCGAGGATCATGACGGCGATGCTGGGGTCGGTGCGCAGCAGGCGCAGGGCGATTTCGCCACCGGTGGCGGTGAGGGTATCGAAGCCGGCTTTGCGCGCCACCTCGGCCGTCAGAAGCAGCTGAACCGGATCGTCATCGACAACGAGAATACGCCGCAAGAAGTCCCCCAAGCCTTTGATCGGCCAGCGAATCGCGCTGTGCCGTTTTGAGGCAGGATGAGCAGCGGCAGTTAAGACGGCTTTAAGGGCGAGCAAATGCCGTTTTCGCCCGGCAAACCGGGGCGGAAGCCTTGAGATTGCGGGGAGCGCTGGTATGTTCCGGCCAAATTCTGACCCGCCGAAAGTCTGATCGCATGACTGACCTAGTTCGCGCTGCTGCTGCCCAGGCCGAGGCGGGGCACAATGAGTTCGGCGCGATGCCGCATTGGGACCTGGACGATCTCTATCCGGGGACGGACTCGCCTGAGCTGAAGCGCGATCTCGAATGGGCGAAGCAAGAGGCCAAAGCCTTCGAGGCGGACTACAAGGGCAAGATCGCGGCTATAGCGAAGGCCGGTAAGCTGCATGAAGCCGTGGCGCGCAGCGAGAAGCTCGGCGATGTGACCGGACGGCTCGCCTCGTATTCCTACCTGCGTTACGCGCTCGACACGCAGAACCCGGAAAAAGCGAAGTTCCTCGGCGATATCGGTCAGGCATTGACCGACCTGTCGACTGGATTGCTGTTCTGGGAGCTGGAACTCAACACCGTCGACGATGCGGTGATCGAGGACGCGCTCAAGGGCAGCAAGGACCTCGCGCGGTATCGCCACTGGTTCAACGAGTTGCGAAAGGCCAAGCCCTATCAACTCGAAGACCGCGTGGAGCAGCTGTTCCACGAAAAGTCGGTGACCGGCGCCGCGGCCTGGAACCGGCTGTTCGACGAGACGATGGCGGCGCTGAAGTTCGATGTCGGCGGCGAAGTCCTCACGGTGGAGCAGGTGCTGCACCTGCTGTCCGACAAGGACGAGAAGAAGCGCGAAGCGGCGTTCAACGGGCTGGGCAAGACGCTTGAGGACAATTCGCGGCTGTACACGCACATCACCAACGTGCTGGCCAAGGACAAGGAAATCTCGGACCGCTGGCGCGGCTACAAGGACATCGCCGATAGCCGCCACATGGCCAACTCGGTCGAGCGCGAAGTGGTGGATGCTCTTGAGAGCGCGGTGCGCGATGCCTATCCGCGCCTGAGCCACAAATATTATGCGATGAAGGCCAAGTGGTTCGGCAAGGCCCAGCTCAACTCGTGGGACCGCAACGCGCCGCTGCCGACGAGCGATGACCGCCAGTTCGATTGGGAAACAGCGAAGACTACTGTGCTCGACGCATATGGACGCTTCTCGCCCGAGTTGCGGAAAGTGGCTGAGCCGTTTTTCGCGGGTGGCTGGATCGATGCGCCGGTAGTCGCCGGTAAGGCGTCTGGGGCCTTCGCACATCCGACGGTTCCGAGCGCCCATCCGTATCTGATGCTCAATTATCTGGGCCGAGCGCGCGACGTGATGACGCTGGCGCATGAGCTCGGCCACGGTGTGCATCAGGTGCTTGCCGGACCGCAGGGCTCGATCCTGTCGAACACGCCGCTGACGCTGGCCGAGACGGCCTCCGTATTCGGCGAGATGCTGACGTTCCGCTCGATGCTCGACAAGACGACCGACAAGAAGCAGCGCTTTGCGATGCTGTCGAGCAAGGTCGAGGATATGCTCAATACGGTGGTCCGACAGATCGCCTTCTATTCGTTCGAACGCCGGGTTCACTTGGCGCGCAAGGAAGGCGAGTTGACCAAAGACCAGATCGACGCGATCTGGCTTGAGGTTTCAGCTGAAAGTCTGGGTCCTGCAATCAAGCTCAATGATGGGTATGGGGTGTTCTGGAGCTACATCCCGCACTTCATCCATTCGCCCTTCTACGTGTATGCCTATGCCTTCGGCGATTGCCTTGTGAACTCGCTTTACGCCCAGTATGAGAAGGCAAGCGATGGCTTTGCAGAGCGCTATTTCGAGCTGCTCAAGGCTGGGGGATCGAAGCACCATTCCGAGTTGCTCAAGCCCTTCGGCCTCGATGCGCGCGACCCCGGCTTCTGGGCCCTCGGGCTTTCGATGATCGAGCGCCTGATCGCCGAACTGGAAGCAACCGACCCGAACTGAATTCTACACAGGACACGAGGATCAAATGGCCGATCATACCGTCGAGGAACGTCACCCGGACATGGACTACGCGCAGCACGAAGCGACGTGGAACACATTCATCAATCTCGCGAAGTGGGGTATCGGCATCATCGTGGTGCTGCTGGTGTTTCTCTACATCGTCATCAATCCCTGAGGCCTGGTCCCCGACAGACGGGGGTCGCTGGAGACGTCCATGAAAATTGCCATCGTCCGCGAGCGCGCCGACGGGGAAACCCGCGTGGCCGCGACGCCGGAGACCGTGACCAAGCTGATCGCGCTTGGCGCGAGCGTTTCGATCGAAGCGGGGGCGGGCAGCGATGCGCGGTTCCCCGATGCCGACTACGCCAAGGCAGGTGCGACCGTGACCGCCAATGCGGCCGATGCGGTGAAGGATGCCGAGATCGTGTTGACGGTGCGCCGGCCGGCCGCTTCGGCACTCGTCGGCGCAGGCAAGGGCGCATTGGTGATCGGCTCGATGGACCCCTACGGCAATGAGGGCGAGATCGATGCGCTGGCCAAGGCAGGCGTGACGACGGTGGCGATGGAGTTCATGCCGCGCATCACGCGCGCGCAGGTGATGGACATCCTGTCGAGCCAGGCAAACCTCGCCGGCTATCAGGCTGTGATCGACGCGGCGGGAGCTTTCGACCGCGCTTTCCCGATGATGATGACGGCGGCCGGCACCGTGCGGCCGGCCAAAGTGTTCGTTATGGGCGCGGGTGTGGCGGGGCTGCAGGCCATCGCCACGGCCAAGCGGCTCGGTGCGGTCGTGAGCGCGACCGACGTGCGCGCCGCGGCCGGCGAGCAGGTGGAGTCGCTCGGCGCCAAGTTCATCATGACGGACGCGCTGAAGGATGCCTCCGGCACGGGCGGATATGCGCGCGAACTCACCGCCGACGAGAAGGCGGCGCAAGCGGCGTTGACCGCCTCGCATATCTCCAAGCAGGACATCGTGATTACCACGGCGCTGATCCCGGGCCGTCCGGCGCCCAAGCTGGTGACCGCGGCGATGGTCGAGAGCATGCAGCCGGGTTCGATCATCGTCGATCTGGCGGCGGAGCGCGGCGGCAATGTCGAGCTTACCAAACCGGACGAAGTGATCACCACTGCCAACGGCGTGACGCTTATCGGCTACAGGAACGTGCCGGCCCGGCTCGCGACTTCGGCAAGCCAGCTCTATGCGCGAAACCTGCTGGCGTTCCTCGACATCATGTTCGACAAAAAAACCAGGGCCTTCGCCGTGCCGTGGGACGACGAGCTGGTGAAAGCCACAGTCCTCACGAAGGACGGCGCGATCGTCCATCCCAACATCAAAGTCGCGGCGTAGGAGTCAGCAATGGAAGCCATCGATCCCTTCACCTTCCGCCTCGCGATCTTCGTGCTGGCGATCTTCGTGGGATACTTCGTCGTGTGGTCGGTGACACCGGCGCTGCACACGCCGCTGATGAGTGTGACCAACGCGATCTCGTCGGTGATCGTGGTGGGCGCGCTGCTTGCCGTCGGCGTGCCGCTTGCTGCCGACGCCAACTGGATCAGCAAGGCTTTCGGCTTCATCGCGCTGGTGTTCGCCAGTGTGAACATCTTTGGCGGGTTCCTCGTCACCCAGCGCATGCTGGCGATGTACAAGAAGAAGGGCTGACGCCGTGATCAACGCCAATATCGCCGCGCTGCTCTACCTGGTTGCGGGCGTGCTCTTCATTCTCGCGCTGCGCGGGCTTTCGAGCCCGGCTTCGTCACGCCAGGGAAACCGCTTCGGCATGATGGGCATGGCGATCGCCATTGTCACCACACTGCTGCTTGCCAATGTGTCGGACTGGTTGAGCTGGGTGCTGATCGTCGGCGGCATTGCGCTCGGCGGTGGCATCGGTGCCTTCATGGCGCGCACCATCAAGATGACCGACATGCCGCAGCTGGTTGCGGCGTTCCACTCGTTGGTGGGTCTTGCGGCCGTGTTCGTGGCAGCGGGCGCCCTCTATGCGCCCGAGGCGTTCGGCATCGGCGAGGTGGGCCATATCCACATGCAGGCGCTGATCGAGATGTCGCTCGGCGTTGCCATCGGCGCGTTCACGTTCACGGGCTCGGTGATCGCCTTCGCCAAGCTCAACGGCAATATGAGCGGCAAGCCGATCATCCTGCCGCAGCGGCATCTGCTCCACATCGCGATTGGCGCGTTGCTGGTAGCGATGATCGTGTGGTTCGCGGTCTCAGGCCAGACCTGGATGTTCTGGGCGATTACGGTTCTTGCCCTTGTACTGGGCGGACTGATGATCATCCCGATCGGCGGCGCCGACATGCCGGTGGTCGTTTCGATGCTCAACTCCTATTCGGGCTGGGCGGCGGCGGGCATCGGCTTCACGCTGGGCAATACGGCGCTGATCATCACCGGTGCGCTGGTGGGCTCGTCGGGCGCGATCCTCAGCTACATCATGTGCAAGGCAATGAACCGCAGTTTCATCTCCGTGATCCTCGGCGGCTTTGGCGGCGACAGTGCCGCCGCCGGCTCGGGCGAGGAAGAGACGCGGCCGGTCAAGCAGGGCTCAGCGGACGACGCGGCCTTCATGATGAAGAATGCCGGCAAGGTCATCATTGTGCCGGGTTATGGTATGGCAGTAAGCCAGGCGCAGCACGCGCTGCGCGAAATGGCCGACATGCTGAAGAAGGAAGGCGTTGAAGTGAAGTACGCCATCCACCCGGTGGCGGGCCGCATGCCGGGGCACATGAACGTGCTGCTGGCAGAAGCCAATGTGCCGTACGACGAAGTGTTCGAGCTCGAAGACATCAACTCGGAGTTCGCGCAGTCCGACGTAGCGTTCGTGATCGGCGCCAACGACGTAACCAACCCGGCGGCCAAGACCGACAAGACCTCGCCGATCTATGGCATGCCGGTGCTCAACGTCGAGGATGCGGGCACGGTGCTGTTCATCAAGCGTGGCATGGCGGCAGGTTATGCGGGCGTGCAGAACGAACTGTTCTTCCGCGACAACACGATGATGCTGTTCGGCGATGCCAAGAAGATGACCGAGGATATCGTCAAGGCGCTGGGGCACTGAGGCCGCCAGCAAGAGTTGTCAGGGCCGCCTTGGGGCGGCCCTTTTGTTTGGGCAGAGGCATGACCATATGGTTCGCACCCGCGGTGCGGAGGGACGGGGCGTGCGGCGCTATTTCAGGGGCATCGGCGGAAGGATCGGGTTGGCGCTGTTCGTCGCCGGACTCGTGCTGTCACCGCAGGTGGCCGATAGCGTCAAGCTGTTGACCATGGCCGGCGAGGGGGCAATTGCCGACTACCGGCTGAAGCTGATCCCGCCCGAGCGTTATGCCGAGGAAATCAACGCGGCGGTCGTGGCCAGAGACGGCGACATGGCGCGTTCGCTGCTGGCCCTGGCCGCTCAGCAGAAGGTGACGGTGCCGGCGACCGTGGTGGCCTCAGTAGAGGCACTGCCGGGCGTCGATATCGGCAACGTGGCGTGGCAGGGCTGGAACTGCATCGTGAACGGCGATTTCGATAGCGAAGCCGGCTTTGCCTGTGTTGTGGCTACCGACCTCACAAGCGTCGGTGATGTGCGCGATCTCGTCACGCAGGGCGCCAATTATTTCACCGGCCAACCGGTCAACTATTTTGCTCTGGGCATTTCTACCGTCGGGCTGACGCTGACGGCGGCGACCATCAGCACGGGCGGCGGGCTGTTGCCCTTGCGAGCCGGTGCATCGTTCCTCAAGGCCGTGAACAAGGCGGGCAAGATGCCGCCGCGGCTCGCTGCCGAGATCGGCACGGTGCTGGGGCGCAGCCTCAACCGCACCGCGCTCGACGAAGCGATGGTGGCAGCGCGCGAGCTGCGGCTCGGCGATCTGCAGCGACCCTTGGGCCGGATGTTCGATGGTCGTAGCGTCGCGCGGGTGACCGACCTCGCGACGGATTTCGGGCGCATCGGCGCGGTGGGCGGCGTGCGGGCGATGAAGGCAAGTGTTGAAGTGGCCGATACGGCACGCGACGTAAAGGTGCTCGCCAAGATTGCCGCGAAGTATCAGTCGGGCTTTCCGGCGGTGATAAAGATGCTGGGCCGTGGCGTCGTGCGGCTTGCTGATCTTGTTTGGACAATCGCCGGGTGGATCGTGGCGGCAGTCCTGTGGGCGATCTCGATGTTGCTGTTCCTGCTGCGCGGCACGACGGGTACGGCGCGGTTTGCCTACCGCATGATGCGGCGGCGCCTCCCGGCGATGGAGGCGGTTGCTAGGTAAGCGCGCCAGCGCGCTCAACTGACGCACATTGCTGTGCCTGCTTGAAACTACGACGTCAGCGGGCGATGCCGGGGGATGAGCAGAACAGTCAAAGTCGATCTCTTCACCGACGTCGTTTGCCCCTGGTGCCTGATCGGTTCGGCACGGCTCGACCAGGCCATCGCCGACCTGCCGGACGATGTGATCGTGGATGTCGAGAACCATCCCTTCTATCTCGATCCGACGACGCCCGAGGAAGGGTACGATGTGGGCGAGATGCTGCGCGAGAAATATGGGCGCGATCCTGAAGCGATCTGGGAACGCGCCGAGGCCGAAGCGCGGAAGTCGGGCATCGACCTCGATCTGAGCAAACAGCCGCGGACGTTCCGCACGGCCAAGGCGCACACAATCGTACGGCTTGCGCGCGAGAAGGGGACGCAGCACGCGCTCGCCAACGCGATTGCGTCCGAGTATTTCGTGCAGCACCGGCCGGTGAATGAGGATGCGGTTCTGGCGGAAATCGCCACCCGCTTCGGCTACACCCAAGCGGAAGCGCTGAGCGATATGCACGATGCTCGCGAGCTTGAGGTGTCGCACCAGTTGGCTGTGTCGGCGGCACAGCAGGGAATACAGGGCGTGCCGTTCTTCGTGTTTGCCAACAAGTTCGCCGTGTCGGGGGCGCAGCAGCAGGAAATCTTCAAGCTGGCGTTCGAGAAGGCGCTGGAGCCCGCCGCCTGAGCCTTGCCTTTGCCACACGCCGAAGGTGACATGAGGCAGGAGGGACTGCCGCATGAAGCTGTTGAGACGGATTGCGATCACGCTCGTTGTCGCGCTGGTGCTGGCCTATGTGGCCGGGCTCGTGGCGCTTTACACGTTGCAGCGCAGTTTCCAGTATGAGCCGGAAGGCGAAGTCACGGAACTGAGCGGCACCGCGCTGACGAAAGCCGAGCCGGTGACGATCCCGGTGGGCGACGATGCGACCGTGAGCGGATGGTACCAGGCACCGGCTCCGGGCAAGCCGGTGATCCTCTATCTCAAGGGTAATGCCGGCAGCTTCACGCGGGAGCATGACCGCTACGAGGCATTCGCAGCGGATGGCTACGGGTTTCTCGCGTTCGACTATCGCGGCTTCCCGCTATCGCCGGGCACGATCAGCGAAGCGCATATACTCGAGGACGCACTGGCGGTGTTCGACTGGGTAACGGCGAAGGGTGCGCCTGTGCTGATCTGGGGACGGTCGCTCGGGTCGGGTCCGGCGAGCTATGTCGCAAGCGAGCGCGATGCGCAGGCGCTGTATCTTGAAACGCCGTTCGACTCTGCGGTGTCGGTGGGACAAGCACGCTACTGGTTCTTCCCGGTGGGGCTGCTGATGCAGGACCAGTTCCGCGTTGACCTGTGGTTGCCAAAGGTGAGCGAGCCAACGTTCGTCGCGGTAGGAAGCGTGGACACAACAATCCCGCCGGAGCATGGCCGCCACGCCTATGAACTCGCGGCGAACAAGGCGGGCTTCTGGGAACAGGCCGGCGCGGGCCATGGCGACCTGTGGGCGGCGGGCGAATGGCAGGCGCATGCGCGGCCGTTCTTCGAGGGCGTCGCGCCATGATGAAGGAATGGCTGACGCAAGAATTCAGCATTCCGGAGGTCGAGGCTCTCAACAGGGCGGGCAGGTGTTTGCATGGTGCGCGACGGCGAGATCGTCGACTCGTTCGTCACGCGAATGACCTGACGCAAGGCGCAAGCAAAAACGCCGCCCCGTGAGGAGCGGCGTTCGATGTTCCGATCGGAACGCTCTGCTCAGTTGAGCGTGAGATTGGTCAGCGTGTAGGAGAAGTTGAGGCCGGTCTGGGCCTGAACGCTCCACGGCTGCAGGGCGTAGCTCTTTTCGAAGCCGCCGATCAGCCAGTTTGCGCCGAAGCCGATGCCAACGGTCCACTCGGCCGAGCCGCCGACATACTGGCCCGCGAGAGCGTGCTTGCCCATCTTGGCGTCGGTGGCTGCGAACACCAGCCACTCGATCTTGGTGACCTTGGTGAAGCCGATGTCGATGCCGACCTTGTTGATCGAGCCTGAGTAATGCTCGGTCTTCTTGCCCTTGCGGATGAAATCGCAGGTCACGTCCTTGGAGGAGACGAACACGAGGCCCGGCCCACCCGCGACTTCGCAGGAGAGGCGACCGACCTGAACGCCGGATTCGGCATAGGCGGCGCCCGCGGTGAGCGCGAAGGCGGCGACGGTGGCAGCGATGAGTTTCTTCATGGGGATACCCTCATAAGTTGGTTTTGGTCTGACCCATTCGCCGCTGCACCGTCTTTTGCGATGCTGGCGGCAAACGAGAGTGGTTAGTCCTGGTGACAAAACGCCGCCCGGAGGCGGCGTCAAATTCGATTACGGACGCGCCTCGCGGGCGGGACGGGCCGTCGTAGCGGCCGTCGGCGTCGCGGGCAGGCCGCCTTCACGCTGGGCGCGCTTGCGGGCAAGCTTGCGAGCGCGGCGGACGGCCTCTGCCTTCTGACGCGCCTTCTTCTCGGACGGCTTCTCGTAGTAGTTGCGGAGCTTCATCTCGCGGAAGACGCCTTCACGCTGAAGCTTCTTTTTCAGCGCGCGGAGCGCCTGATCCACATTGTTATCGCGAACAACTACCTGCAAGCGGAACCGCCCTTCGTAATTCGTATCTGAGGTTGAGTGAGCGCGACCGCCAAAAGCTTTCGCGCCGACCGGCAGGGCCGGTCACCGTTGGCGGGGCTTATAGTTGAAGCTGCCGGGCTTGTCCACAGCCGGGAAGGACGAAAAACGCCTATTCTCCGGGCGTCTTGGTGGCAATTCGATTGAGGTGCCCCATCTTACGGCCGGGCCGCGACTCGGCCTTGCCGTAGGCGTGGGGGCGAATGCGGGGGCCAAGGGCACCCGGAATCGCGACGATTTCGTCGCCGATAAGGTTTTCCATCACCACGTCCGCCAGCCGGGTCGGGTCGCCGAGCGGCCAGCCGGCGACTGCCCGGATGTGTTGCTCGAACTGGTCGGTGACGCAGACGGCTTCGGTCCAGTGGCCGGAATTATGCACTCGTGGAGCGATCTCGTTGACCAGCAGATTGGCTTCGCCGTGCACGAAAAACTCCACGCCGAGGACGCCGACGTAGTCGAGCGCCGTCGCGATGCGGCCTGCGAGGTTCGGGGCATGCTGCGCCGTTTCAAGCGACACCGAGGCGGGCACGGTGGAGGTGGCGAGGATCCCTTCACGATGGACGTTCTCGGCCGGATCGAACGCGGCAAGCGCGCCATTGGTGCCGCGTGCGATCACAACCGAGATCTCATGGGTGAACGAGACGAGGCCCTCCATCACCAGTGGATGCGGGGCAAGAGCGGCGAAAGCGGCCTGCGCTTCGGGCAGGGTGCCCACGCGGCGCTGGCCCTTGCCGTCATAGCCGAGGCGCGTGGTCTTCAGGATTGCGAGGCCACCGAGCGCGGCGAGAGCGGGCTCGAGTTGCGCTGCGTCGGTGATGGCGCGGTACGGGGCGACGGGGATGCCGAGTCCCGCGATGAAGGATTTTTCGGCGAGCCGATCCTGCGAGATGGCCAGAGCATTTGCGCCGGGACGCAGCGGCTTGAGTGAGGCGAGATACTCGGCGGAGCGGGCGGGGACGTTCTCAAATTCGTAGGTTACCACGTCGACCGCCGCTGCGAACTCGGCGAGCGCCGCGTCGTTATCATAGGCTGCGACCGTCTTGTGCGGCGTGACTTCGAAAGCGGGACTGCCGGGATCGGGGCAGTAGATGTGGGTTTTGAAGCCGAGGCACGCTGCGGCAAGCGCGAGCATGCGGCCAAGCTGGCCGCCACCTAGGATGCCGATGTTGGCGCCGAGCGGGAGCGGTTCAGACAATGGGGATCTCTGGCACCTTGGCGGACTGCTCCTTGCGGAAGGTCTCGAGCGCAGCGGCGATCTTCTTGTCCGACAAAGCAAGGATGGACGCCGCAAGCAGACCGGCATTGGCCGCACCCGGCTCGCCAATGGCAAGGGTGCCAACCGGGATGCCGGCTGGCATCTGGACGATCGATAAGAGGCTGTCCTGCCCCTTGAGGGCCTTGCTCTCCACCGGAACGCCGAGCACCGGCAAGGTCGTCATCGAAGCGACCATGCCCGGCAGGTGCGCCGCACCGCCCGCGCCGGCAATGATGACCTTGAAACCTTCGGCTTTGGCGCCCTTGGCGAAAGCGATCAACCGGTCAGGTGTGCGGTGGGCGGAAACGATGCGTGCTTCGTGAGGAACGCCTAGCTTGTCCAGCATTTCGGCAGCGCGTTGCATGGTCGCCCAGTCGGACTGGCTGCCCATGACGATGGCGACGGACGGCTTAGCGGCCATGAGCAAATCCCCGAAGATATCGCGACTTAGCCAGGGGGCGGGGCGGGCTCAAGCGATGATGTCCGGCAGGAGGATATTCTCGAGCTGAACAATGCGGTCCTTGAGGGCGAGTTTTCGTTTTTTCAGCCGCTGGATCAGCATCTGGTCGGCGAGGCCGGAGGCAGTGAGGGTGTGGATAGCGGCGTCGAGATCGCCGTGCTCCTGGCGCTTTGTGGCGAGTTCCAGGCCCAGCGCGACTTCCTGTTCCTTGCTCAGGGGCAGCATTGCAGCCGGTTCGCCTCGCCTTTTTGGCCGGATTACCGCTGAATCGTTAGCGCATGGCTTGAAGATTTACACCAGCTTTTCCACCTCTGAAGGAGGGCATCGACAGGTGATGTGTTTTTTGTGACCATCGATTCGTCCCTAACGGTTGCAAGGAGTTGTCATGACGACTGAAGGCCATATCGCGGCGTTGGAGCGCCGGCATCGGGAACTGGACCGGCAAATCGAGGATGAGATGGGTCATCTCAGCCAAGATGACCTGGTGATTGCGGCGCTGAAGCGAAAAAAGCTCGAGATTAAAGACGAGCTGCAAAAGTTGCAGCGGACCGCCGCCTGAGGCCGGAACGACTGACACCGCGAAGAGAAGGGCCCGGGCCGTACCCGGGCCTTTTCTTTCTGTGCCGACAAGCTGCTCAGTGGCTGCCCTCAGGCGAGTTGATCTCGAACCAGTAGCCGTTGGGGTCCTGGAGGAAGACGGCGCGCATGCCGTCGGGGCGAGTGTTGATGGCCCCGGGGGTGCCGGCCATGTCGGTAAAGGCGATGCCGTCGCCGCGCAGGCGGGCAATCGTTGCGTCGAAGTCCGAGGCGGTGAGCGCGAAGTGGGTGCGTTTCTCGACATGCACCTTCGAGATGTCACCCACCTGGACATGGAAACGGCGGCCGTCGCCGATCTCGATCCAGCGGATATCGCGCCCGCCCATCGGGTTGGACATTTCGGTGAGACCGAGGACGCCGGTGAGGAAGGCGAGGCTTTCGTCCAGATCGCGGACCAGCAGAGCGATGTGATCGAGGCGGTAAGTCATGCGATCAACTGGCGACGACGGGGGGGAAAAACGTACCCATGAAGCCGTCATAGGTCAGCTTCAAGCCGAGGAGCAGGATCAGGGTGTAGGCGATGGTGTAGAACGCCTTTGCAGAAATTCGTCGCACCAGAAACACGCCGGCCGCTACGCCCGCTACACCAACCGGTGCCAGGATGGCGGATTTTTCGAGATTGGTGATCGAAAGCTGGCCGAGGAAGTAGAACGGCACCAGCTTCATCGCGTTGACGATGGCAAAGAAGAAGGCGGATGTCGCAGAGAACATGGTGGGCGTCATACGCAGGGGCAGCGTGTAGATCTGGTAGGGTGGCGCCCCGGTGTGCGAGATGAAACTGGTAATGCCCGAAACGGTGCCCCAGAAGGTGCCCCAGCCGCGTGAGGGCGGCAGGTTTTCGAGCCGCTTTCGGATTGGGAACAGTGCGTCGAGCGTGAACAGCAGGATGATGATGCCGACGACCAGCAGCACCTGCTGATCGGTCACCACGGACCAGATCAGCCAGCCGATGAGGGTGCCGATCAACGCGCCGGGCAGCATGATGGCAAGGACGCGCCAGTTGGCATCCTTGCGATAGATCCAGATGGCGATGGCATCCATTACCAGTAGCACTGGCAGCAGCATGCCGGTGGCGTCGCGCGCGGGCATCACGAAGGCAAGGGCCGGGACGGCGATGAGGCCGATGGACCCGACCAGCCCCGATTTGCTGAGGCCGACAACGAACACGATCGCAACAGCGACCGCCCAGAACCAGAAATCGTGCATGGGAAACCGTCAGGAAGGACGCGTTTTATGGCGCCCGAGGCGGCCAAATTGTCAAGCGCGCCGCGAGCCCGAGGCGTTCTTTGCCCGGGCTTGATCGCCAAGGTGATGTCCCAGCACCTGTTGGGTGCCAATCCTGCGGCTACGATTCCGAGGGGATCGCGTACCGGAGGTGATGGCGCCGTGTATCAGTGGGCCGCCTTTCGGCGCAGCTACTCAGCCGCCTTGTCCGGCTTCTCGTCCGTCTTGCGGGCCTCGGCTTCCTCGCGATCGGCTTGCATGACCTTGTCGAGCATTTCGGTTGAGCGGCGGACGAAGCCGATATAGGCATCGCGATCGTCTCGCAGCTCGTAGGAGTCGCGGAGCAAGCGGTTGTCATGTGTCTCGAACGAGTCGGCGATGCGTTTGGCTTCGGCGCTGGGATGGCCGAGCGCGACGAGCGCCTTTTCCCCGAGAGTGATCGCAGCACGGAAGGTCTCGCGCTCGTAGGCCTCTACGCCGATGGCCATGAGCTGGTGCGCGTGATTGCGGTCGACTGCGCGCGCCGCAATCTTCACATCAGGGAAGTGCCGGCGGATCAGTTCGGCGATAGCGAGGATACGGTCACCACCTGCCACCGCAATGACGATCATTTCAGCTTCGGCAGCTCCGGCGGCGCGGAGGATGTCGAGGCGGCCACCATCGCCGTAAAAGACTTTGACGCCGAAGCGTTTGACCAGCTCGATCTGTGCCGGATCATCGTCGATCAAAGTCATCGAGAAGCCCTGCGAACGCAGCAGGCGCGTGACGATCTGGCCGAAGCGGCCGTAGCCGAGAACGATGATCTTGTGACCGCTGGTAATGCCCTCGGGCACTTCGGTGGCGGCGTTATTGTCGCGGTTGAAGCGCGGCATGATCACCTTGTCGAAGAGCAGCAGCAGGAATGGCGTCGATGCCATCGACAGGGCGACGACCACAGTGAGCAGTTCGACATCGGTCGAAGCGATGACCCCGGCGCTCTGGGCGAACTGCAGGACGACAAAGGCAAACTCGCCTGCTTGGCTGAGCAGCAAGGCAAGCAGCCAGCGATCGGCAATGTGCATGCGGAAGACGGTTGCCAGAACGTAGAGAACGGCGACCTTGATCAGCAGCAGGACAGCAACGAGGCCGATCACGCGCAGCGGTTCCGCGATCAGAACGGCGAACGCGATGCCCATGCCGACCGAGATAAAAAACAAGCCGAGCAGCAGGCCTTTGAAGGGCTGCAGGTTACTTTCCAGCTCGTGACGGTACTCGCTGTCGGCAAGCAGCACGCCGGCAAGGAAGGCGCCGAGAGCGGGCGAGAGATGGAGGCTCTCCGTGGCCAGAGCAGCGCCGACGACGAGCAGCAGCCCGAGCGCGGTGAAGGCTTCCGGTACGCCGGTTGTGGCAACCCAGCGCATCAGCGGATTGATGAGATAGCGCGAAGCGACGATCGTCAGCGCAAAGCCACCGACGATGACGAGGGCGATCCACCAGCTATAGGGATTGGCTACGACCTCAGCCGCCTCGGTAAGGTCGGCCGTCATGTTGGGTTCGAAAGTCCGCATCGCGGCGAGCACGGGGATCAACGCGAGGACGGGGATCACCGCCATGTCCTGAACCAGCAGCGTCACCAGCGTGGCTCGGCCCGTGTCGGTGGTGGTGATCGAGCGCTGCTCTACAACCTGCATCGCAATGGCCGTGGAGGACATGGCGAAGGCGAGGCCGACAATAGCGGAGGCGTGCCAGCCGAAGCCGAACAGGAGCATCGCAACGGCAACGAGGACAGCCGTGCCGACGAACTGCGTCACACCAAGGCCGAGGACCTTATTGCGCAGACGCCAGAGTTCGGCCGGATGCACTTCGAGGCCGATGAGGAACAGCATGATCACGACGCCGAACTCGGAGATCGAGCGGATCGTGTCGACGTCGGTGATCAGACGCAGGCCATAAGGGCCAATGAGAACGCCGGCCGCAAGATAGCCGAGCACGGTCCCGAGCCCGGCGAACTTGAACAGAGGCACCAGACCCACCGAAACGGCGAGTAGCACCAGGATTGCGAGCAGGGGACTTTCGACCACTTAATTTCCCCCGTTGCGGGACCTAGTCCTGGTTGGCGTCGTCGTGTTTGAGCGACTTGAGGCTGGCGAACACGGAATCGGCGTCGATGGCTTCTTCCGGCTCCGGACGACGCGTCTCGTCCACCGGCTGCGGCTGGTTGGTGCCGGTGCGACCGTTGGCTGTCGCCAGGGCCTCCTCCGCGGTCAGCAACATGGTGCCGGTATCGGCCTCATCGGGTGAGACCTGGCCCTTGCTGGCGCGCTTGACCTCGAGGTCGAGATCGACCTGGCTGCAGAGGCCCAACGTCACCGGATCCATCGGCTGGATGTTGGTGGAATTCCAGTGCGAGTTGTCACGCACCGAGTCGATAGTCGACTTGGTGGTGCCGACGAGACGCATGATCTGCGCGTCCTTCAGTTCAGGGTGGTTGCGCAGCAGCCAGCGGATCGCATTGGGGCGCTCGTTGCGGCGCGAGATCGGCGTATAGCGAGGACCCTTGCGCTTGGCGGCGGGCACGTGGACCTTGGGGTCGAGCTGCTGCATCCGATAGATCGGGTCGGCCTCCGCCTTCTCGATTTCCTCGCGTGCGAGTTGGCCGTTCTGCACCGGGTTTACACCCATGATGCCACCGGCCACGTCGCCATCGGCAACGCCTTGCACTTCCAGCGGATGGAGGCCGCAGAAGGCCGCGATCTGCTCGAAGCTGAGGGAGGTGTTGTCGACCAGCCAGACGGCGGTCGCCTTGGGCATGAGAAGTGGGGTCGCCATGATAAAAGCTCGCTTTCCGGTGCGGCGGGTTTCACCCGCGCCGCCCCGCCTCTTGCACGATGCTGAGGGGGATTAGCGCGCTATATAAGGCCAAGACCCGCAAAATTCAACGGAATTGTCCGGCTCCAAATGGGGTTACCAGCACGATCTTGCCGAAATTCGCGCGGTCCTCCATGGCGCGGTGCGCTTCCGCGGCATCGGCCAGCGCAAATTGCCGGATGCGCGGGCGAGGCAGGGTGGGATCGGCGAGGGCCGGCCAGAGGCTGGACCGCACGCGGGCCGCGATGGCGGCTTTGGTGGCCGGGGTTTGCGGGCGTAGCGTCGAGCCGGAAATGGTCAGCTGTTTGGCCACGATCTTGTTGAGCGGAAGCATGGAGTCGCGGGCGGCGAGCGTTGCGACCATGACGATGTGGCCGCCGCGCGCGGCAGCATCGATGTTGAGCGCGGTGGTGGCGCCGCCCTGCATGTCGAGGATGCGGTCTGCACCGCGCTTGCCGGTGAGGTCGCGGACGCGGGCGAGCACATCTTCCGTGTCGTGGCGGATGACGGCGCGGGCGCCAAGCGCGCGCGCGTACTCCGCCTTCTCCCCTGACGATACGACCGCAATGGGATCGGCTCCGATCATGCGACAGATCAGGATTGCCCCGCCACCGAGCCCGCCGGCTGCGCCGTGGATCAACACGGTCATGCCTGGTTCGAGTCCGGCGCGCATGACCAGAGTTTGCGTGATGGTGAACCAGCACTCGGGCAGAGCCGCAGCATCGTGCGGATACCAGCTGGTCGGCAGCGGAAGCACTTGCGTCGCAGGCACCGCGACGTACTCGGCGTAGGCACCGCCATTGGTGAGCGCGACGACTTTGTCGCCGACGTCCCACTCGCCCGCCGCGTGGACGATCTCGCCTCCGACCTCGAGGCCGAGTTCCAGGAGAGCGTGCTCAAGGCGCGCGCCCTGGTCGACGCGGCGGAAGAGGCCGTGCGCTTCGCCAGCTCTCAGAACG
>JBEBHC010000340.1:0-1693 GCA_040081185.1 Devosia sp.
GGCTAGTAGAATGAAAAACATTCTCCCCTTCCCTTCCTATGGTTCACCTTCAAGCCCTTGGTGCTTTCATCGCACAGCATTTCATTGTGCTGTTTCTCTGTATGGTCGTGTACATGATCATCGGGTCTATCTGGTACGGACCACTCTTCATGAAACCGTGGGGCCGAATGACAGGAATGGACAAGCTAAGTGACGCGGAAAAGAAAAAAGTTATGGTGCCTTCTATGTTCGTCAGTCTCTTTACAGCCTTTGTCATCGCTACTGTTCTTGGTCGTGGCATGCAGCTACTGGATATGTCGAGCCCGATGTACCCGGTCATCATCGCAACCATTTTGTGGTTCCCTTTCACGGCTCTTCCAATGGCTCAGAACTACGCCTACACAAAGAAGCCTTGGCAACTCCTCGCAATCGATAGCGGATACCTTCTGGTCTCGATGTGGGCAATCTCGCTCATTCTGTATAAGACTGTCTTGTCGTGAACACAGGGAAATTATTCATCGCATCAACATTCTGCGCAGTACTTTTGTCACTGCTACCGACTGTCGTATTTGCGCAAAACGTCCTGATCACGCCAAGCACCATTGAATCATCAGGCTCCGTAGAAAAGGCTCTCCAACAAAACAAAGGTGCTGCGACGACGAAGCTAGAAGGCCAAGGTGGAATTCTCAGAATCACGTACGAAGCATCGGAGGCCATCACTATCTTCATGGTTCCGCTGAGCGATGCGAAAAGTTATGTGCTGACAGACTTCATAACATTGTCGCTACCCGCAGTCACAAAAGAGACGGTAGATATAGATCTAACACGTTCGCCTGGATGGTCTCCGTCTCCAACGATGTGGATTCTCCGCGTACTCACGAAAGACGAACATGCAGTCGCAGGATTTCACAGTGTCGAATTCATTCCTGTCACTTTCGTGAAAACTGTCAGCACCGTACTGCGTCATGCGCTCACCAAAGAGTCCTATGCCCCTAGCACCTATCACGGACTGCACGGCTACCGCATCACATCCATCGAGCTCACGATCATTCTAGGCGTACTGCTTCTTGCCATCTGTACTGCCGGATTTGTTGCAACGCGAAAACGAAGGCTCTCAACGGTGATCATGATCATCGTCACGATGCACCTGCTCTACGGACTGCGCTTCAGTCTCGACCTTCTACGGTTTAGCCGTGACCATCTCACGGGCTATGCATCAGGGGCATATGATGAGGCAGGGTCCATCTATCGCGTCGCAGCGACTCTCGTTGAAATGACACCTGACAATAGAAAAGACATGAGCGTCTTCGTCTGCCGAAGTGGAAATGACTACACGGAAAAAATACTCCGTTATGTGACGTATCCAATGACAGTGACGTCAGACTTTGCCTCTCTCAAAAAAGCAGACTTTGCTCTAGCGATGGATACGGACAATTGGACATACGAAACCGTGAACGATGCAAAAGGCATCAGAGAACTACTCCACTGTGGCACGCGCACCCTATCTGTTCACACCATTGCTCAGTACCCAGACGGCTCCATTCTCTTCACGATCCTCCCATGATGCACACCCTGATTTCATTTGTTCAAATCTTTCTTCTGCTGCTGATCGGTGGCACGACGCTAGCGCTCATCCTGCTTCCAGAGGCAACGCTTGGCCTACTCATCAGCCTTGCTCTACCTCTCAGCACATTTTTCACTGCCATACTTGTCC
>JBEBHC010000162.1:0-6556 GCA_040081185.1 Devosia sp.
CGACAAGGCCGCTGCCGACAAGGCTGCTGCCGACAAGGCTGCTGCCGACAAAGCTGCCGCGGACAAGGCTGCTGCCGACAAGGCCGCTGCCGACAAGGCTGCTGCCGACAAGGCCGCTGCCGACAAGGCTGCTGCCGACAAGGCCGCTGCGGACAAGGCTGCCGCCGACAAAGCTGCCGCCGATAAGGCCGCTGCAGACGCAGCAGCTGCGTCGTCGTCCTCTGCCGAGGCCGCCGCGATGGCCGCGTCGTCCTCATCCGAAGCAATGGCAATGGCTGCGTCGTCGTCAGAGGAGCCGGCCATGGCCGCTTCCTCTTCCGAAGAACCGGCTATGGCCGCAGCAGAGCCCAAGCTGCCAGCGACCGGCCTTGGCTTCGACACCAAGACTGCCGCTGCCGGCTCTGCGGTCGAAGGCATGAGCTACATCGGCGTGTGGGCGGAAGATGCGGCCGGCTGCGCCACCGTGGATGCCGGAGGTGCCAAGTACGTCGTCATCACCACGTCAACAGTGCGTATTGGCTCAGACGCTGCCTGCTACGGCAACAACAGGCCACTAGCCGCTGACGGGACGGGCTCAGTGACGCTCCAGTGCCCTGCCACCGGCCGCAATGGGAAGATCGAAATCTCGATGCCGTCGCCCGAGACTCTCGTGTTCAACGGCAGCCCGCCGCTGGTGCGCTGCCAGCCGTAAGCGGCAATTGAAACTTGGGAAGGGCCGCGCTAGTCGCGGCCCTTCTATTTCGTGGTCGCCGCAAACAGAGCGATGGCCGCCGCGTTGGAAACGTTGAGCGACTTGATCGGTCCCGGCATATCGAGCCGCACCATCTCGTCGCAGAGTTCGCGCGTCCGTAGCCGCAACCCCTTGCCCTCGGCACCGAGGACGATCGCGAGACGGGCACCATCGGTTCGCGGCTTCAACGGCTCCGCCGCCTCCGAGTCGAAACCGAGCACCCTGAGCCCGCGCTTCTTGAGCGTCTCGATCGCGTCTCCCAGGTTGCGCACCTCGATCATCGGCACCAGGTCCAGCGCGCCGGATGCGGCCTTCGCCATCACGCCGGTCTCGCGCGGCGAATGCCGTTGCGTAGTCAGCAGCGCATCGGCACCGAACGCGCACGCCGTGCGCAGGATGGCTCCGACATTGTGCGGGTCGGTGATCTGGTCGAGCACCACCACCAGCTTCAGGTCCTCGATATCGCCGAGCCCGAAGCGGCTCACCGGCTCGACCTCCAGCGCCACGCCCTGATGCACAGCATCGGCGCCGAGCAGGCGGTCGAGTTCTTTGGGGTTGGTCTCGCTGACACGAACACGCTCGACCGGGCCGGTCTCCTTGAGCCGTGCGAGCGCATTGGCGGTCACCAGCAGCGCACGCTTCTCTCGGCGCGGATTGTCCAGCGCCGCTCGCACCGTATGCAACCCGTAAAGGTACACCGGGCCGTCGTCCGGGTCGTATTTGGGGCGCGGCGGGAACTTGTTCTGGCTCATGGACTTGGCCTATCGCCAATGAACGACTGCAGCAAGTTGGCCTCGATTGCCGGATGGCCAGTTTGGAGTTGACAGCCCAATCCCTGCTCACCATAAACGCGCCTCGCGTTCCGGCATTTCCTCCGGTTGCGTCTGGCCCCCGGGGCCAGCGGTTCGGATGGACCGGGGGAGAGTGTCCCGAGTGGCAAAGGGGGCGGACTGTAAATCCGCTGGCTACGCCTTCGTAGGTTCGAGTCCTACCTCTCCCACCATTCCTCCGGCCCCGAGGCGACAATGCCCAAACATTCCATACTGATCGCCGGCCTCGTGCTTGCGCTCGCCACTGTCGCGCCTGCGGCCGCCGAGACACCGTTCCGGGCTTACCTCACCGCCTACACGTACTGGGACAACACTCCGCCCGGCTCGGCTGAGATTTCCCACCCCGTCGTGCACAAGCGGGCAGGGGGCAGAGGGACCTACGACGATCCCGTCACGCTGGCCACCGGCCATTCCTTGGCGACGGGCAAGGACGTGCTGGACTACGCTCCCGGCACGATCCTCTACGTCCCAGACCTGGCCCACTACTTCGTGGTCGAGGATACCTGCGGCGACAGCCCCGTACCCGAACGCGGCCCCTGTCATCTCAACATCGACGAGCCTGGCGTCCCCCAGTTGGACATGTGGATCGGCGGCGCTCGCGGAACCCAGCTACGCGCCGACGCCTGTGCTCAGCAGATCACCCTGATCTACGACGTCATCGCCGACCCGAAGCCGGATTATCCGGTTAGGGCAGGGGAGATATACAAGACCGAGTGCTGAGAGTTGGAGCGGGTGAAGGGAATCGAACCCTCGTATTCAGCTTGGAAGGCTGCTGCTCTACCATTGAGCTACACCCGCGCTGCGCGCTGCTTAGCCGATCCGCTCGCGCCGATAAAGGTGCCGCCTAACGAGGACGGATTTCTCCTGCGATCCAGTCACGGAAGGCCTTGATCTTGGGCACGTTCCGCCGGCTCTCGGGATAGGCGAGGTAGTAGCCGTTGCCGTCATTGCTGATCGCCGGGTAGGGCGCGACCAGTCGCCCGGCGGCGATTTCTAGCTGGAAGAATTCCGGGATCAATAGCGCCGCGCCGTGCCCCGCCATCGCCGAACTGGCGGTTATCGACTGGATGCTGATGATCGGGGCGTTCTCGCGCTTTAGAGCCGATTTGGGCAACTGATGCACCTCCAGCCACTCGTCCCACCAAGGGTCTAGCGGATCGATCAGCGGCACCTTCAGCAGATCCTCCGGGGTCTTGAGCCCGCCGACGCTGGCTGCAAGTTGCGGTGAAACCATCGGTGTGAAGGTCACGTCGACCAGCTTTAGAGCAGTCAGGCCAGGCCAGACGCCCTTGCCACTGCGCACTACGACATCGACTTCTTCACGCGCGAAGTCGACCAGTCGCGTGGTCGTCTCGAGCCGAACTGCGATTTGCGGGTATCGCAGTTGGAAGCCGCCCAGCTTGGGCGCCAGCCACTGTGCAGCGAAGGTGTGCATCGTGTTGACCGTGAGGGTCGACTGATCGGTCTCGCCGAACCGGGCAAAGGCCTCGCGCAACTGCTCGAACGCCTCGCTGGTGCGCGGCGCCAGCCACTCGCCGGCCTCCGTCAGCGCCACCTCACGCGGCCGCCGGAGGAACAGCGGCGCACCGACCCGCTCTTCCAGCAACTTGATCTGGTAGCTAACCGCTGCCTGCGTCATGCCGAGCTCGGCAGCCGCCTTGGTAAAGCTCTTCAAGCGCGCTGCGGCCTCGAAAGCGCGGATGGCCGCGAGAGGCGGGAGGGGGTCGCTCATGCATAAGGTCTCCTTATGCATGTCTATCGAGCTTTTGTTGGAATGCCTAGCTTGGAGAGCGCATTGCGATAGTCACGGATAAACGAGAGGCTATCGAAATGAACGACGTCACCACGATCGTACCCAGAACCTCTGCCTGGTCATGGCTGGCTCGACTGCGGATCGGCGCGCAGGCTACGCGGACCCGGCGGATCGCCGAAACCGACCTCGAATCGCTAAGCCCGCACCTGCGCCGCGACCTCGGCTTCATCGACGCCGGCCCGTTTTGCCGTCCGTTGATCTAGGCCCAAAAAAGAACCGCCCCGGGTGACCGGAGCGGCGCAGAATTTCGGAGCAGAAAAGCCGAAATCAGCCCTTCATGCCTTCCCACTTCATCTTCGCCTCTTCCCTCTTCGCCTTCCAGTACTCGACACATTCGGGCAGGAGCGGGAGGAAGAAGCACTTGATGCCGGCCTTGACGTCGCCGCCGGCGGGCATGGCCATATCGGCAGCCATGGCGTGCGGGGTGGCAAAGGCCACGACCATCGCCGCGGCAACGAGAATCTTTTTCATGGTAGTCCTCAAGGATGACCCGCGCTGAGCCGCGGGCGGCCCATTGCTAGACCCGCGCACCGGCACCGGCAATGCAGAACACCGCATATCCCCGTACTGCGCGATTTCGGCAACACTTGCCGACTTGCGCCGTGTTGGCTTTGCGACTAGACCGGCCTCCGCCTCGGAGGGGTATAGCTCAGTTGGTAGAGCATCGGTCTCCAAAACCGAGGGTCGAGGGTTCAAGTCCTTCTGCCCCTGCCAGGCGTAAAACGACAGGCGCTACCGATTAAACGGCTTCAGCGTCTCGTAGAGTTCGCGATACTTGGCGGATTTTTCCCCATAGTAGCCTCGCAGCGCCGGGTCCGGCTCGAAGGTCTTGTCGAAGCGGACGAGTTCGCGCGCGGCGGCCGCTATTGACTGAATCGCGCCCGTACCCACGCCGGCCAGCATCGCGGCGCCAATTGCGGCGATCTCGGGCGCCTGTGCGCGGCGCAACGGCTTGCCCAAAGCGTCCGACCTGATCTGGCACCAGACATCGGAGTTCGCCCCGCCGCCGCCGATGTTGACGATGGCGGTCACCACTTGCGCCGACTGCTCGAGGGCATCGAATGCCCACCGCACGGACAGGGCGACGCCTTCCATAACCGCGCGGACCATCTCGGCCGCTCCGGCACGGTTTTCCAGGCGGGCGAAGACCCCGCGTGTCGTATTGTCCCAGATGGGGGCGCGCTCACCCTGCAGATGCGGCAGGAACAGCGGGACAATTTCGGACGGCGCCACGCGCTGCGCCATGGCCGACATCTCTTCGGCGTTGCGACCCAGGACATTGCCGAACCAGGCGAGCGCCGCACCGCCCGATTGCGTCGGTGCGGCATGCATCACGATCCCCTCGTAGGGCGGGAACAGGATCACGCCGGGCGTCGGGTCGACCTTGTTCGAAACGATGCCCGGGATCTCGCTCGTTCCGCATTGACACATAGCCTCGCCTTCGCTTGCGACCCCGACGCCGAACATGCCGGCCCATGCGTCCATCGCGCCGACCACTACCGCAATGCCAGCGCAGGGTAGCCCGGGTCGCACGGTTCCGATCACATGGCTGAAGCCGTAGAGCGGCGGCAACCGGTCCTTGGCACCAGGCACGAGGGCAAGGAGCGGGGCGACATAGCCGTTGCGATCGACGAGGCCCACGGCGGAAATCGGGTCGCTGCCAACCTCGCCTGTGAGGTGAAATGCGCAAAAGTCCTTGGGCAGCAGAACGTGCCGTGTCCTCTCCCACAGTCCGGGTTGCGTTCGCCTTATATGGGCGATGCGGGCCAGGGCATGGCTGGCATCGATAGGAACCGGCCCGCCGAACCAGTGCAGCTTCTGTGCGGCGGTGACTTGCGCGTCGAGCGCCGCGGCATCGGGTGCGCAACGGGTGTCCTGCCAGGTGATTGCCGGGAGCAGGGGGGCGCCTTGCGCATCCACGAAAACATGGGTGTTGACCTGCGAACAGATGCCGATGCCTTGAAGGCCAGACAGGTCGTGCGCAGCCGAAAATTCCTCCAGCGCCGCCACCACGCTCGCGAGCCAGGTGCCGGGGTCCTGCTCGGCGTGCCCCTCGGCGGGCCGCGACATAGCGTGCGGACGGGTGACGGCGGCCAGCTTGCGGCCGGTGAGGTCAATCAGGACAGCCTTGGTGGCAGTCGTGCCGACGTCGATCCCGATCAGCGTCGCGTCAGCCAAGTCCCGTCTCCAAATAGCGCATAGCCGCTCGCCGGTCGCTCCCATATAGTGCTGGACGGCATAAGGAAAACAACCGTCTGCGCCAGGGCAGCGCGACGCCGGGGCGCACGGGATGCCCCTCCTATGTCCCGGAGGTAGTCCACATGCTCAGCTTGCTTTCGAAGACGCTTCGTGTCGCCACCCTGGCCGCCGCTGCCGTCGTGATGGCCTCGGCCGGCGCCGCCATGGCGCAGTCCAAAGTGGCCGTCATCACTCCCTATCTCGCGCAACCCGGCACGCAGTTCTATGTCGAGGCCTTCCAGGCCGTCGCCAAGGAAAAGGGTTGGGACGTCAATGTGATCGACACAGCGGGCGACGTCGCCGCAGTCATCAGCCGCATCGAGGATGTGGTCAATCAGGGCGTCGATGCCATCGTCATCAACGTTGACCCGACGCAGGTCGCGGCAGGGTTGCAGACCGCAAAGGATGCTGGAATTCCCGTCGTAGGCATGGATGCAGGCAGCGATCCGCTGCTGGCGACCAATGTCACCTCGGACGGCGTCGCGATGGCGAACGAGACGGCGAACTTCGTCGTCAAGCGCATCAACGGCAAAGGCAATGTCGTGATGTTCGTGTTCGACGCATTCCCGCCCGTGCAGGTCCGTGGCGCCAAGGCGGACGAGATCTTCGCCGCCAATTCCGGCATCAAGATTGTCGACCGCATCACGCCGGATGTAGCGGATGGCGGCATCGCGGATTCCCGCGCCAAGATGGAAGCGGTACTCGCCGCCAATCCGACCCCCGGCAGCATCAGCGCCGTCTGGGCCGCCTGGGACCAGCCGGCACTCGGCGCGCTGCAGGCGATCGAGGCTGCCGGCCGCCAGGGCGAGGGCATCGTCATCACCGGGATCGACGCAAATCCGCAGGCTCGTGAAGAGATCGCCAAGGGCGGCAACTTCGAGGCGACTGTCGCGCAGGATTTCACCGGCATCGGCAGTGCGGCGGCAGAAGCTGTTGCCAGCCTGC
>JBEBHC010000044.1:0-23486 GCA_040081185.1 Devosia sp.
ATGTAAGTGACGGTGTCGCGCTGGTCCCAGGCGTGATCGCCCAAGGTAACGGCGTCGGCGCCGGCGGCTTTCAGTTCGACGAAATGGGCTTCGGTGAGGCCACGACCGTGGCTGGCATTTTCACCGTTGATGACGACGAAGTCGAAGCCGTAGTCGGCGATGATGCCGGGGAGGCGTTCGGTCACCGCATCGCGGCCGGAGCGGCCCACTACGTCGCCCAGAAACAGCAGCCTCATGCGCGGCTGCTTCCGAAATGGCGGATGCCTCCTTCGGTGACGATCGAGTCGAGCGGCACGTCGTGTCCCTCGCGCGGTATGATGGGCAATTCCTGGGCAGCGAAGGCGAGGCCGACGAGGCGGGGCTTCTTGCTCAGCCGCGCCAGCGTCCGGTCGTAATAGCCGCCGCCGTAACCGAGGCGGGTGCCCTTCGAGTCGAAGCCGAGCAGCGGCATGATGATGACATCCGGCTCGGCGCGCGGCGCCTGCTCGGAGGGTGCGAGTGTGCCGAAACCGGCCTCGTAGAGCGAGGCACCCTGTTCCCAGATGCGCAGGTCGAGCGGCTCGTCGTCGCCCAGCACAACCGGCAGGCAAACGGGCTGCAGCGTATCCATGAGACGGATCAGGATGGGCTGGCAGTCCATTTCGTCCTGGATGCGCCAGTAGCCGGCGACGACCTCGTGGTGGGCAAGCGGGATGCCGGCGAAGAAGTGTTCGGCAGCGGCCTTGGCAGCAGCGGCGCGAGTCGAATTGAGGATGGCGGCACGTGTCTCGTGCGCCTTGACGCGGAGTTCGGCCTTGGCCGCTTCAACTTTGGGATCCGCCACGCGTCCTCACAGCAAAATAGGTGCCGCCCTGGCCGTGGGATATTCGATCCCGGGAACCTACTGACGTAGGTGGGCGCCGTGTGTCCGAACCCACGGGTCCGGTCAGGGACAGCTCCCTTAGAGATCGATAAGGCCCCGGGGATGTGAGATCCGCACGCACCGGGCAGCAGCGCGAATATAGGAGTGAAGTGCCCGAAGGGCAAACCCGAAGGCCAGTTGGGAGATTTCTGGTGTAGCGGGTGGTTTTCGAGCCGGACTCGCGCCCTATATGGGTTTGACGGAGTGAGGGCCGGGTTATTGATTTCGCAGATTCTGATCGTGATGATCGCGGCTATTGCCGTGACGGTTTACGCCGAGCGCCGGGGCATCCAGGCCCCCTTGCTGCTGGCGCTGGTGGGGCTCGGAGCCTCGTTCATCCCCGGTCTGCCGCGTCTCGAGTTGGAACCCGAGATCATCCTGACGGTGGTGCTTCCGCCGCTGCTGTTTGCGGCAGCGCGCGAATTTTCGTTCGTGAGTTTCATCCGGCGGCTGGGGTCGATCGTCAATCTTGGCGTGTTTCTCGTTGCCGTGACGACGGGCATTGTCGGCGCAGTGGCGGCGGCGGTCGTGCCGGGGATGACGCTGGCAGTGGCACTGGTTCTCGGCGCTGTGGTGTCGCCACCCGATGCAGTGACGGCCGTGGCGATCGGGCGGAAGCTCAACCTGCCGGGCGCGATGATGACGGTGCTCAAGGGCGAAAGCCTGATCAACGATGCGGCGGCCCTGACCTTCTTCACCTTCGCGGTGGCCAGCGTTGCCGGCACGCACCTCTTCATCTCCAACATCGTGCTCTATCTGCTGTACGCGGCCGTAGCCGGTTTCGTGCTGGGGCTGGTGCTCGGCGCAATCGTGCATCTGGTGCGGATGCGGATCACCAATGCGACGCTGGCGACCGTGCTCACGGTCGTGGTGCCGTTTGCTGCCTATCTTTTGGCCGAGGAGCTTGGCGCTTCGGGCGTGCTGGCCGTGGTCGCCGCCGGTCTCTCGCTCGGCCACACGGCGAGCGCGACACAATACGATGCGCGCATCCAGGAGCAGCAGTTCTGGCGCACGACGGACGGCCTGCTTGAGGCGTTCGTGTTCGCCTATATCGGCCTGCAGTTCCGCTGGGTGATTGCCGAGGCGGAAGACAAGGGCTTCGACATCCTCGAGCTGTTCGGTCTGTCGGCGGTGGTGCTTTTGGCCGTGATCGTGGTGCGCATCGGCTGGGTGTTCCTCACGGCATTATTCTCGCGCTGGAGGGACAAGGCGGCGGCGCGGCGTGTCGCGCAAATCGACCAGTACATGGCCATGTCCGCGGCGGAGCAGGTCGCGAAACTCAAAAGTATCGCACGCCCGGATCAGCGGCGGCCCGGCAATCCACAGCGACTGCAGACGATGCGCGAGCGGAATGCACGGCGGCTCGAGCAGATGCGCGAGGCGCGCAAGCAAGGTGCATTCGATCTCATGCCGCCCTTCACCTGGCGGGAGAACATCGTGATTTCGTGGACCGGAATGCGCGGCGTAGTGACGCTCGCGGCAGCAGCCGGTATTCCGCTGGTGACGGCTGCAGGAGAGCCGTTTCCCGGGCGCGACGTCATTCAGGTCGTGGCGTTCACCGTGACAATCGGGACGCTGTTGCTGCAGGGGCTGACGCTGCCATGGCTGATCGCATGGCTGGGCATTGCCGATGCGCGGGGCGAGGCGGTGCGGAAGCAGCAGCACAAGGTTGCCGAAGACCTGGTGCAGGAGGCTACGGTCGCCGCCGTCACCGAGTTCCGCGATAAGCAGCCGGCTGGCAAAGGGCGAGAGATGGCCGACCAGATGCTGAAGCGGGTCAGCTTGATGCCGGCCATGCAGGCGGAGCAGCAGGAGCTCTACGAGGGTACGATGTCGGAACTCGCCGACCTGATCCTCGCCGCACGGCGCGAAGCGGTGGTGAGGGCGCGCGATGAGCGGCGGCTCGACGACGAGGTCATGCGCGAAGTGCTCGAAGAGATGGATTTCGAACAGGCATCGATGGAGGGGCGGAAGCCGGAACAGTCCGGCCGCTGAGCCTACTCGGCCGGCGGATGCGGAGTGCCCGCTTCATCCATGGCCGCTGCGGCTGCTTCGACGCGTTCGGCGGCCTGTTCCAGGCGGGCGGCGAAGCGGCGCTCGAGTTCTTCGTTCTCAAGTGCGAGGTCGTGTCCGGCCTCGGTCAGTTCGGCGATGCCACGCTTCAGTGTGTCGATTTGCCGCTCGGCCTCAGCGAGCCGATCGAGGCTCGCAATACCGGCCATGACCAGCAGACGCGTGTCACCGGCTTCGCCGACGCTGGAGCGGAGTGACTCGATCTGGCTGTTGAGCTGCGCCGCAAGGTCGAGCAGGTGCTGCTGCTGACCATCCTCGCAACCCATGCGGTACTTCTTTCCGTCGATCTCGACGCTGACCTCGGGCATTATTTCACCAGCACGCTGCGGACGGTTTCCATCGCCTCGACGAGGCGGCGGGCGACTTCGCCAGCGCTTTCATCGAGGCGCTTGGCCCGGGCGCTGGCCTTGTCGAGATCCGCGGCGAAGCGTGCGCGTTCCGAATAGAGCCGCTGAAGTTCCGCTTCGCTGCGCTGCTGGCGCGTGAGGCGGGCACCGAAATCCTGCAGCGAGGAATCGAAACGCGCAAAAGCACGGTCGAGCCGCGCCGAAGCGGTGGCCATTGATTGTTCGGTGTCGCTCATCATGGGTCCCGCAAATCACCCGACTCTCATTCCAATATAGCGTTTGTCGCGGAACGGCCAAACGTCCGGGGCTGTCATTGACAGGTAAAGTGAACCTGTTAAGCCTCACAAGTGCCCGGAACACGGCGGTTTTCCACTCCTCCGGGCGCCTTCCAAGCCTCACCAAACGAGCGGATTCCATGACCAATTCAACGACTGCCGACGCGATGGCCAATGCCATTCGGTCCCTCGCGATGGATGCGGTGGAAAAGGCGAATTCGGGCCATCCCGGCCTACCGATGGGCTGCGCCGACATCGCGACGGTGCTGTTCACCAAGGTCATGAAGTTCGACGCCGCCCATCCGGAATGGCCCGACCGCGACCGGTTCGTGCTGTCGGCGGGCCATGGCTCGATGCTGCTCTACGGCGCGCTTTACCTGCTCGGGTACGAAGACACGACGATCGACGAGATCAAGAATTTCCGGCAGCTGGGCAGCAAGACGGCGGGCCATCCGGAATACCATTTCCTCAAGGGCATCGAGACGACGACCGGTCCGCTCGGGCAGGGCATCGGCAATGCCGTGGGTATGGCGGTTGCCGAGGCGAAGCTCGCCGCAGAATTCGGCAGGGAGTTGGTGGATCACCATACCTGGGTGCTGGCTGGCGACGGCTGCCTGATGGAGGGCATCAGCCAGGAGGCGATTTCACTGGCGGGGCATCTCAACCTCAACAAGCTGACGCTGATCTGGGACAATAACGGCATCACCATCGACGGCAAAGTGTCGAACGCGGACTCGACCGACCAGATCAGGCGGTTCGAGGCGAGCGGCTGGAACACGGTTTCAATCGATGGTCATGACCAAGATGCGATCGAGCGCGCGCTGATCGAGGCGCGCAAGTCGACACGGCCGCTGCTGATCGCGGCCAAGACCACCATCGGTTTCGGTGCTCCCAAAAAGGCCGGCAGCGAGAAGGTGCACGGCTCGCCGCTCGGTGCAGAAGAGCTGGCCGGGGCCAAGGCGGCGCTCGGCATAACCTATCCGGCATTCGAGGTCCCCAAGCAAACGCTCGATGCGTGGCGCGCGGCGGGCAAACGCTCGGCCAATGCGTTCGGCGACTGGCAGGGCCGGTTCCTCGCGTCGGCGCAGCGCGGCGAATTCGAGCGGCGGATCAAAGGCGACCTGCCTTCGGGCTACGCAGAAGCGGTCAACGCCTATAAAGAGAAGCTCGCGGCCGACAAGCCGAAGGTTGCGACGCGCAAATCGAGCCAGATGGCGCTCGACGTCATCAACAAGGTGGTCGCCGAGACCGTAGGTGGTTCAGCCGACCTGACGGGCTCCAACCTCACCAACACGCCCGAGACGCTTCCGTTCACGCAGACCGACCGGATGGGACGCTACATGCGCTACGGCATCCGCGAGCACGGCATGGCCGCGATCATGAACGGCATGGCGCTGCACAAGGGGCTAATCCCCTATGGCGGCACTTTCCTGGTGTTCACCGACTATGCCCGGCCGTCGATCCGGCTGAGCGCGATCATGGGCCAGCGCGTCATCTACGTGATGACGCATGACTCGATCGGATTGGGTGAGGACGGGCCGACACACCAGCCGGTCGAGCACCTCGCAACGCTGCGGGCCATCCCGAACCTGCTCGTGCTGCGTCCCGCCGATGCGGTGGAGACGCTGGAGTGCTGGCAGATTGCGCTCGAGACCAAGGACCGTCCGTCTATCCTGGCGCTCAGCCGCCAGAACCTGCCCGCGCTGCGCACGAGCCATGTGAAGGAAAACCTGTCGGCCAAAGGGGCCTATGTCATCGCCGGTGACAAAACGGCCGATGCGGTGATTTTCGCAACGGGGTCAGAAGTCGCGATTGCGGTGGATGCGCTGTCGCTGCTCAAGGAAAAGGGCATCTCGGCCAAGGTGGTCTCCGTGCCGTCGCTCGAGACATTCGAGGGCCAGAAGGATGCGTACATGGCCGAGGTGATCGGCTCGCCCAAGGCGCGGGTCGCCATCGAGGCCGGTATTGGACTTAGCTGGAACAAGCTGCTGGGCGAGAAGGGCCGGTTCGTCGGTATGCATTCGTTCGGCGCCAGCGGCCCGGCAGAGGCGCTGTACGAGTATTTCGGCATTACCGCCAAGGGCGTAGTTGAAGCTGTCACGGCGCAGTTGTAAGAGCCGCCGTTCACATCAGTGCTGAGGAGCCGTCATGGCCGTTCGCGTCGCAATCAATGGGTTTGGCCGTATCGGGCGCAACATCCTCCGCTCCATCGTCGAGATGGACCGCGATAACGACATCGAAGTGGTCGCCGTCAACGACCTCGGGCCGGTGGAAACCAATGCGCACCTGCTCCGCTACGACAGCGTGCATGGCAAGTTCCCTTATGAAGTGAAGGTCGAGGGCGATCGCATCTCGACCGACAAGCAGAGCTTCAAGGTCACGGCCGTGAAGGATCCCACCCAGCTGCCGCACAAGGAGCTGGGCATCGACATCGTGCTCGAATGCACGGGCATCTTCACGTCCAAGGAAAAGGCTTCGGCGCATCTGACCGCGGGCGCCAAGAAGGTGATCGTTTCGGCGCCGGCCGAAGGGTCGGACTTCACGGTGGTCTATGGCGTCAATCACGACAAGCTCAGCAAGGATCACGTCGTGATCTCGAACGGCTCGTGCACGACCAACTGCCTGGCTCCGATGGCCATGGTAGTGAACGAACTTGTCGGCATCGAGAAGGGAATGATGACGACCATCCATTCCTATACCGGCGACCAGCCGACGCTCGATACGATGCACAAGGACCTCTATCGCGCCCGCGCCGCAGCGCTGAGCCAGATCCCGACCTCGACGGGTGCGGCCAAGGCGATTGGCCTCGTGCTGCCGGAGCTCAAGGGCAAGCTCGACGGCATTTCGATCCGTGTGCCGACGCCGAACGTGTCGCTTGTCGACCTCAAGTTCCTCAGCAAGCGCAACACGACGCCGCAGGAAGTAAACGAGGCGCTGATCGCGGCATCGAACGGCAAGCTCAGGGGCGTGATGACTTTCACGCATCATCCGCTGGTGTCATCTGACCTCAACCACGACCCGCATTCTGCGACGATCCTGCTCGACCAGACCAAGGTGATGGACGGCAACTTCGTCAACGTCATGGCCTGGTACGACAACGAATGGGGTTTCTCGAACCGCATGTGCGACGTAACGGCGGCGCTCGCAAAGCTGCTCTGAGCTGCCGCAATCCCTGCGGCTCAGAAGCTGATCACCACCGCTTCTGCCGAGCGCTTGGCCGGGCCGTGGAATACGGCCTCGACATTGTGCCCGTCTGGATCGAGGAGGAAGGCGGCGTAGTAGCCCGGATGGTATTTGCGCTCGCCGGGCGGGCCATTGTCGCGGCCACCGGCCTTGATCCCGGCTTCGTACCAGCGGCGGACCATGTCGGGATCTTTCGCCTGAAAGGCGAAATGGACGCGGCTCGGCTGTTCGCCGACATCGATCCAGAGCTCATCCGCGTTTAAGTGATGCTCGTCGGCGATGAGTTCGATGCCGAGCACGTCCAGGATACTGGCGTAGAATTTGCGGCTCTTTTCGAGGTCTTTCACCTTGAGGTGCAGGTGGTCGAAAAGGCGCCCGCGCTTCATCTCCATTTGCCGTCTCCTCTTTCCAAGGCGGTAACGCTCCAGTATCCAGACCGTTCAAACGACAGGTGGGTCAGGCAATGAGCGGCACGTTCAAGACAATCCGCGATCTGGATTTTGCAGGCAAGCGGGTGCTGCTGCGCGCCGATCTCAATGTGCCGGTGCAGGATGGCAAGGTCACCGACGCAACGCGCATCGAGCGCATCGTTCCCACCATCCGCGAGATCATCAAGACCGGCGGTAAAGCGATCCTGATCAGCCATTTTGGCCGGCCGAAGGGCAAGGTCGACAAGGCCTTCACGCTGGAAATGGTGGTGCCGGCGGTGGCCGACGCTACGGGACATCCGGTGGGCTTTGTCGATACCGACTGGGTAGATGTGAGCCAGGCAATGCGGGCGATCGACTCTGCGCCGGAAGGCTCGATCCTCGTGCTCGAGAATACGCGGTTCCATCCGGGTGAAGAAGAGAACGCTGCTGAACTGGTGAAGCGCATGGCGTCGCTCGGCGATCTCTATGTGAACGACGCATTCTCGGCGGCGCATCGCGCCCACGCTTCCACCGAAGGGCTGGCGCATGTGTTGCCATCGGCAGCGGGGCTGGCGATGGAAGCGGAGTTGTCGGCGCTCGAGAAGGGTCTCGGCAAGCCGCAGAAGCCGGTGATCGCGATTGTCGGCGGGGCGAAAGTCTCGACCAAGATCGCGCTGCTGGAAAATCTGGTCAGCAGGGTCGACGCCTTGGTGATCGGCGGGGCGATGGCCAATACGTTTCTCCTCGCCGAAGGCGTGGGCATCGGCCGATCTTTGGCCGAGCGCGACATGGGTGATCAGGTCAGCACCATTCTCGACAAAGCCGATAAGGCCAATTGCGCGATCATCGTTCCGGTGGACGCCACGGTGGCATGGAAGTTCGAAAAGAATGCGCCGCACCGCCATTACGGGCTCGACCTGATGGACCCAGACGGCATGATCCTCGATGTCGGGCCGCAGTCGATCGAGCGGATCAAGGGCGCGGTGGACGAGGCAGCGACGGTGATCTGGAACGGGCCGCTCGGGGCTTTCGAGACGGTGCCGTTCGATGCCGGGACTAACGCGATCGCGCAGCATGTTGCGGCGCGCACCAAGGCGGGAAAGCTGGTGTCGGTGGCGGGCGGCGGCGACACGGTTTCCGCGCTGGCGCAGGCGGGCGTGAAGGACCAGTTCACCTATGTGTCGACGGCGGGCGGCGCTTTCCTCGAGTGGATGGAAGGCAAGAGCCTGCCGGGGGTCGAGGCGCTCAAGGCCTCAAAGCATCCGACCAATGTCTAGTCGCCCTGGGTCCGGACCAGACGTTAGTCTTATGGTGTCCCCCTAACGCGTGGAGATCCCCTTGTCGCTTGCCGATATCGCCAAGAAGCTCGTCGCACCCGGCAAGGGGATCCTCGCGGCCGATGAATCGGAAGGAACGATTGCCAAACGGTTCGCGGTAATCGGCTTGCCGGTGACGCTCGAGACGCGCCGCGACTATCGCGAGATGCTGTTCCGTACCGACGAGGCGATGCGCGACTGCATTTCGGGCGTCATCCTCACCGAGGAGACATTGAAGCAATCGGCCGCCGACGGAACGCCGTTTTCGCAATTGTTCGCGGCAGCCGATGTGGTACCGGGCATCAAGGTGGACCGCGGGGCGTTCTCGATGCCGGGCGGGCGCGGCGAGAAGATCACCGAGGGTCTCGACGGACTTCGCGAACGGCTCAAGCATTACGCGGAAGTCGGTGCGGGCTTTGCCAAGTGGCGTGGGGTCATTGCGATCAACGACATTGCACCGTCGCGCAACGGCATCCGCGCCAACGCGCATTTGCTGGCGCGTTACGCGGCGCTTTGCCAGGAGGCGGGCATCGTACCCGTGGTCGAGCCCGAAGTTCTTGCCGATGGCGAACCAGGCGACCACGGCATCGATCGCTGCGCCGAGGTGACGGCCGAGACGCTGGCCGCCGTGTTCGATGAGCTGCGTGTTGCGGGCGTCGATTTCAGCGGCATGCTGCTCAAACCGAACATGGTGACTCCGGGTGTGCGCTCGCGCGATCGCGTGCCGGCCGACGAGGTGGCGCGGCAAACGGTGGACGTTCTCAAGGCGCATGTGCCGGCGGCCGTGCCGGGGATCGCGTTCCTGTCCGGCGGCCTCTCGGATGAACAGGCGACCGCCAATCTGAGCGCGATGAACAGCCTTGGCCCGCTGCCCTGGGCGCTGACCTTCTCGTACGGGCGGGCGTTGCAGAGCGCGGCGCTGATGGCCTGGGGCGGGGAAGCGGCCAATGTCGGGGCGGCGCAGCGCGCTTTCGCACACCGGGCGCGGATGAATGCGCTGGCGGCTCTCGGCAGATGGCGGCCGGAACTGGATAAGGCCGCTTAACCAGCCTCACCTAATCCCGCCAGATTTTGCGGCCATGACAGCGGCGACGTCGGTATAAGGCCGCCATGGATCTGCAGTTTTTTCTCATCGCGCCGCCCGGGGCGGAACCGGCGCAGTTTCTGGACCCACTGAGGGCGGCGCTGGCGGCCGTGCCGGTGGCTGCCCTGTTGCTGCCGCGCGGCGACCTCAGCGACAATGCCTACAAGGCGCTCGCCAAGGCGGTGGTGCCGGTGGCGCAGGGGCTGGGGGCAGCAGTGCTGGTCGAAGGCGATCCGGGGCTGGTGCGCTTGACCGGCGCGGATGGTTTGCACGTCAGCGGAAGCGTGAGCGAGGTGAAGGCGGCCGTTTCGGCGCTCAAGCCCAACTACATCGTGGGTGCCGGCAGCATCGAGTCGCGGCACGACGCGATGAGCAAGGGCGAACTCGGACCCGACTATCTGTTCTTCGGCTCCGTCACCGGAGCGCGCCCGCCCGAGCATCGCGAGATGGCGCGCTGGTGGGCCGAGCTGTTCGAAGTGCCGGCCGTGTTCGCCGACCCGCTCGCAAATGCCGACACGGCGACCAGCGAGGGAGCGGAATTCGTTGGTCTCGGCGAAAGCGTGTGGTCGGCGCCGGAAGGTCCGGCGGCCCGGCTCAAGGCTATCGCAGCCGCGCTGAAGGTGCCGGCGTGAAGCGCGCGCTGCTGATCGCAACTGCGTTGCTCGCCAGCAGTCCTGTGTTCGCTCAGGCGAGCAATGATGGCTCGCTTTCGACTGAAGTGCCGGCGGCGCTGCCTACTGCCGCAGACGAAGCAGCATCGGTCAGCGCGGAAATCTTCGGCTCGCCGAAGGCCAAGGTCGATGACGCTTATGGTGCGTTCCAGCGCGGCTATTTTCTGACGGCGCTTGAGCTGGCGTTGCCGCGTGCGGAAAAGAACGATCCAGCGGCACAGACGCTGATTGCTGAAATCTATGCGCGCGGGCTGGGTGTCGGCGAGAACCTTGCCGCGGCATCGGGCTGGTACGCGATCGCTGCCAAGAACGGCGATACACTGGCGGCCTTTGCGCTCGGATTGCTCTATCTCGAGGGCAAAGGCGTGCCGCGCAACCCGCAGAAGGCCGCGGAGCTGTTCGAGCAGGCGGCGGCGAAGAACTACCCGCCGGCGCAGTACAATCTCGCGCTGCTGCATGTGGAAGGTCGCTATGCCTCGCCGGACCTCAAGGAAGCGGCACGGCTGATGAAGCTCGCTGCGGACAAGGGGCTGGCCGACGCGCAGTACGATTACGGTTCGATGCTGCTCGAGGGCGCCGGGGTGGCGCCGGACGAGAAGGCGGGTGCGCACGAGATCAGGCTTGCCGCTGCACAGGGGCAGGTCGATGCGATGGTGGACTACGCGACGCTGGCCTATCTCGGCCGCGGCGTCGCGAAGAATGTCACTGAGGCCGTGACGTGGTACCGGCAGGCCGCCGAATCCGGCAGTCCCGTCGCGCAGGTGCGTTTGGCCAAGCTGCTCGCGGTGGGCGAAGGCGTGAAGTTCGACCTCACCGAAGCCGCCATGTGGCGGGCGCTGGCGCGCCGGCAGGGGTTGACCGATCCGCAGTTGGAAAAGCTGCTGATTTCGATTTCCTCGAGCGACTTGTCGGCCGCCGAGGAGCGGGCCCGGCTGTGGCCCGTCGATGTGCCCAAGGCTGGCAGTGCTGGCTGAGGCTTGAGTCCGCCGCGCTTCTGGGGCAAGTAGCGCCCGTTCCCCGCCCACGAGAGACTTTCATGGCCCGCTCGGCACTGCTCACGATCATGGTCAATGCCGCGCTGAAAGCCGGCCGGTCGCTGACCAAGGATTTCGGCGAGATCGAAAACCTCCAGGTCTCGGTCAAGGGCCCGGCTGATTTCGTCTCCAATGCCGACAAGGCAGCCGAGAAGATCGTGCAGGACGAACTCACCAAGGCACGTCCCAGCTACGGCTTCCTGATGGAAGAGGGCGGCGAGGTGAAGGGCACCGATGGCCAGCACCGCTGGATCATCGATCCACTCGATGGCACGACGAACTTCCTCCACGGCATTCCCATGTTCGCGGTGGGCATCGCGTTGCAGCGCGGCGACGAGATCGTGGCGGGTGTCATCTACAATCCGGTGATGGACGAGATGTTCGTCGCCGAAAAGGGTGGTGGGGCCTGGCTAAACGAGCGGCAACGCCTGCGCGTCGCGGGCCGCAAACACCTGAGCGATGCCGTGATCTCGACCGGTATCAAGATTTCGGGCACCAGCAATGACGCGCAGCACCTGCGCGAGTTGATCCATATAGCGCCTGCGGTTGCCGGCATCCGTCGTACAGGGTCGGCCTGCACCGATCTCGCCTGGCTCGCAGCGGGACGGTTCGACGGCTTCTGGGAAGCCAAGCTCCATCCGTGGGATATCGCGGCGGGGTGGTTGATGCTGCGTGAAGCGGGCGGCACCATGACCGATTATGCAGGTGGCGCCGGCAGCATCTGGAACGGCGAAGTGGTGGCCGGTAATGAAGTCATCCAGGGGCAGTTGCTCAAGGCGATCAAGACCGTCAAATAGCCCTCCAAAGCCGTGCATCGTCGCCAAAGCGCCGTTGAACCGGCGGGGTCAAGCCATTGTCACGCCGGAATGGTGTGACTAAGGTCCAAGCTCACGCGAAGGGGATTCCGGCGGGGCCATGGCGAGCAACTACGACCCGTATCACCTGAAAAGCCCGACGATCTATCTCGTCAAGAACGCGATCTTTCTGGTCATCGTGGCGCTGGTGGGCGCGATCCTGTGGGCGCAGGTGCTGACGTTCTACCTGGCCAACCCGTTCATCAACACCCTGATCATCCTCGTCGCCCTGATCGGCGTTTTCCTCAGCTTCCGGCAGATCCTCCGCCTGTTCCCCGAGATCAAATGGGTGAATTCGATGCAGGACGGGACGATGGCGCGTGTGCGTCCTCCGGTGCTGCTGGCCCCTGTGGCCAACATGCTTCGCGACCGGCTGGGCGAGACGGTGATCACGCCGTCGTCGATGCGCTCGATCCTCGATTCGGTGGGCAATCGCCTCGACGAAGCCAAGGATACGTCGCGCTATCTTACAGGCCTGCTGGTCTTCCTAGGTCTGCTCGGCACCTTTTACGGCCTGCTCGAGACTGTGACCAATGTGGGTCTCACCATCTCGGCGCTTGATACGACAACCGGCGATACGGCGAGCATGTTCGCCAATCTCAAGGAGGGGCTCGCGGCTCCTCTCGCGGGCATGGGCACGGCGTTCTCGGCCTCTCTGCTCGGCTTGTCGGGTTCATTGATCCTTGGGTTCCTCGACCTGCAGACGAGCCAGGCGCAGAACGCGTTTTATACCGACCTCGAGGACTGGATGACCTCGATGACCGAGCTCGACCATCCGATGACGCAGATGCAAGCGACGGGACTCGGCGTGCAGGGCGACGAAATGGCCGGGCTGATCGAGCAACTGGGCTCGACCATGCAGAATTCCAGTTCGAGCCAGAACGCCATCCGCGCCATGGCCGAACTCGCCAAGGGCATCGACGGGCTGGTCAAGCATATCCGCGCGGAACAGGCGGACCTGCGGATCCACATCGAAGAGCAGGGCGACACCAACAAGAAGCTGCGGGAACTGATCGAAGCGATGCTCCGCGAAGACCAGACGGACAGGCGGCCGCACTAGATGGCATCGCTGAGCCGTAGCCGCCGCTCGCAGGTCACCAATTACTGGCCGGGCTTTGTCGACGCACTGTCGTCGCTGCTGCTGGTCATCATTTTCCTGCTGTCGCTATTTATGCTGACGCAGTTCTTCTTGGGTCAGGAGATCCAGGGCAAGGACACGGCGATGAGCCGGCTCAATTCGCAGATCGCCGAATTGACCGACCTGCTGCAGCTCGAGCGGTCGAGCAGTTCGGACGTGGCGAGCGACCTCGCGGCTCTGCAAGCGACTCTTGCCGCAACGACGGAGCAGCGCGACACCCTCCAGGGTCAATTGGCGGGCTTTGGGACCGGTGTCGCGGAAAAGGACGCGCAGATCGCGGGCCTGACGTCCGATCTCGATGCCGCCAAGGATTTGTCCGACGAAGCGGCGGCGCAGGTGGCGCTCCTCAATCAGCAGCTTGCGGCGTTGCGCACCCAGATTGGTGCGCTGGAAGAAGCGCTCAATGCCTCGGAATCGAAGGCGACCGAGAGCCGGACGCAGGTGACCGACCTCGGGCGCCGGCTAAACCTTGCGCTGGCCCAGCGTGTGCAGGACCTCTCGCGCTACCGTTCGGACTTCTTCGGCAAGCTGCGCGAGATCCTCGAAGGCCGGGCCGATGTGCGGGTGGTGGGCGATCGTTTCGTGTTCCAGTCCGAGGTGCTTTTCGGTGCCGGTGAGGCGTCGATCTCGACCGCAGGTCAGGACGAGCTTTCAAAGCTCGCAGCAGCGGTGAAGGAGCTCGAAGCGCAGATACCGCCCGATGTGAAATGGGTGCTGCGCATCGATGGCCACACCGACAAGCGGCCGATCAACACGGCTGAGTTCCCATCCAACTGGGAGCTGAGTTCGGCGCGCGCCATCTCGGTGGCGAAGTTCCTCATCTCGCAGGGTGTGTCGGCACAGCATGTGGTGCCGGCCGGGTTCGGCGAGTTCACACCGATCGATCCGGGTGAGACCGAGGAAGCCTATGCGCGCAACCGGCGCATCGAGTTCAAGCTGACCGAGTAGTTATTCCGCCTTCACGGGCTCGCGGAACTGGAGCTTGGCAAGGTCGGCATAATGGCCCCCCCGCTTGACCAGTTCGTCGTGCTTGCCTTGGTCGACGACGCGCCCCTTTTCCATGACGATGATGCGGTCGGCATCGCGGATGGTCGCGAGGCGGTGTGCGATAACGAGGGTGGTGCGGCCTTCGCGCAGGCGTGCCAGAGCGGTCTGCACCAGATGTTCAGATTGGGCGTCGAGGGCCGATGTCGCTTCGTCGAGAAGCAAGATCGGCGCATCCTTCAGGATGGCGCGGGCGATGGCGAGGCGCTGCTTCTGGCCGCCTGAGAGCAGGATGCCGCGCTCGCCCACCACGGTGTCGTAGCCGTCCTCGTATTCGACGACATAGTCATGCACGAGTGCAGCGCGCGCGGCGGCCTCGATTTCGTGATCGGTGGCCTCCGGGCGGCCGAAGCGGATGTTGTCAGCAATGGAGCCGGCAAAGATCGTCGGCTCCTGCTCGACATAGGCGAGGCGGCGCCGCAGATGCGTCGGCTCGACGTCACGGATGTCGAGGCCATCGACCTCGATGCTGCCAGAGGTCACATCGTAAAAGCGCTGGACGAGCGAGAAGACTGTCGACTTGCCGGCGCCCGAATGACCCACCAGCGCGGCAGTCTCGCCGGGGTTAACCGCAAAGCTCACACCGCGCAGCACGAGATCGCGATTGGTGCGCGTGACGTAGTTGAAGCTGACGTCTTTGAACCTGATCGTGCCGGCTGACGGTTCGGCGAAAATCCTCGGCAGCGCAGGAATGGGCAGGGCCGATTTGGTATCGAGAATCTCGACCAGTCTTTCGGTCGAGCCGGCGACGACCTGGATCGAACCGAAGAAGTCCGACATCGATTGGATCGCGCCGGTGGCCATCAGAGCGTAGAACATGAACTGCGTCAGCAGGCCGGCGGTGATCTGGCCGCTCAGCACGGCGTACGATCCCCACCAGACAAGGATCACGACGGCGGCGGTGGAGGTAAAAATCACCGCGCCGATGAGGATGGCGCGCACCCAAAGGCGGTCCATCTCGGAGTTGAAGCTGAATTCGGCGCGCTTGCTGTACTGGCGCGACTGCTCGACTTCCTGGACGAAGCTCTTGACGGTGCGCGTGGCGCCGAGTGCCTCGGTTGCCATGGCGGCCATTTCGGCGCCGGTGTCGGTGGTATTGCGTGAGAGGCGACGCAGACGGCGCGAAATCGTCATCACCGGAATGACTATCAGTGGTGCGATGAAGATTACCGCCACGGCCATGATGGGGCTGGTCCAGAACATCAGGCCAATCGCGCCGACCAGTGTCACGAACTGGCGTACTGTGACCGACAGCGTGCTCGAGATGAGGCCGCGGATGGTGCTGACGTCGCCGTTGAGCCGCGAGGTCAGCTCGCCCACCCGATGGGTATCGAAGAACGTAGCGTCGAGGCTGAGCATATGGTCGAACACGGACTTCCGCAGGTCGGTGAGCACGCGCTCACCCAAACGCGAGAAGAGGTAGAAGCGAAGCGCCCCGGCGACCGCCATCACGGCGGCATAGACAAGAATCCAGCCGGCATAGTGGCTGACGATGTCGATGTTCTTGCCCATGATGCCCACATCGATCACCTTGCCGGCAACGATGGGGATGATGAGCGCGGAGGCGGTGGAAATGAGCAGGAAGGTGATCACGCCCGCCACCTGCCAAGGGTAGCGCAAGAGGAACGGCAGGATGCGCCGGATCGGCTCGATCGTAAATTTTTCCGGGCGCTCTGCCTGTTTGGGGGCGGGCTGGCTTCTTCCGGGCAGCGGCGAGGTGTCGGCGGTCACGATGCGGAGGGTATAGGCAGGCGGGGGACGCGTCGCAACTCAAATGGCCGGTTTTGGTGCCGCCCGGGCGCGGGCCACTTGCCGCAGGCGGGATTCTTCTGTAGAGACGCCCGCAATTCGACACCCATCGGCTTTCCGGGCGCCAAACAGTCTTGAGCGCCCGTTTGATTTGAGGCTTCCGCCATGAAGAGCGACATCCATCCCGACTACCATATGATCACCGTGGCGATGACCGACGGGACCACCTACCAGACGCGTTCGACCTACGGCAAAGAGGGCGACACGCTGCAGTTGGACATCGATCCCAAGACGCACCCGGCCTGGACCGGCGTCACCGGCAATCTCCTTGATCGCGGCGGCCGCGTGTCGCGCTTCAAGGAGAAGTTCAAGGGCCTCGGCCTGTAAGGCTCACCGGGCCAACGGATTGCACGGGCCCCGCTTTGGCGGGGCTTTGTTTTTCGGGCGTTGCGATGCGGTAGGGCGCTAGCGCGCCAGTTGGCCGAACGCGGCGCGAAGGCGGGCGAGCTGATCGCCGATGCTGCCTTGGCCGGCGGACTGGGTTTCGGGCGCCACACCACGCTCGAGCCGGTCGAAACGCACGACGCGCTCGAACAGCCGGTCACCGTCAGTGATGAACACCCGCAGGCGATCGGGCAGTTCGGCGTAGCCGGGGCCGCCGCGTTCCTCGGGAGAGGCGGAGAACTTCACCTTCTCCTTTTCAGTGCGGGCATGCTCGGGGGTGATTTCGCCTTCGTTCACGGCGCGCTGCAACAGCAGCCAGGAGGCGAGTTGCATCAGGCGGGTAGTGAGGCGCATGGATTCGGTGGCGTAAACGAACGAGGCTTCGCGCGCGAGGCCGCGGCTTTCGTGCCGGCCTTCGCCGTCGAGATATGACGCGACGTCTTCGATAAGCGACATGCCTTCACGATAGAGCAGATCAAAGCCGCCCGACGCGACAATGCGCGGGCCCAGCGAGATCGCCGTCGTGTCCTGAGGTTCGTTCAACACATCTGCCCAAGCCGGGTGCGGGACGACACGTCCACGCTCAACGGAAGGCTCAGACTAGGGGGAAATTGCGGCGCGGTCACGAAGGGACGGGAGACAACGTTTCGTCAGGCTTAACGACGGCCGGCCCGTATCGCATTGTGCGAAAAAGAAAAGAGCCGCGAAGGGCGGCTCTCGAAGTTAACAGGGAGGCGTCAAACAGAGGGAGAAATCACTCTGCAAATCCAGAAACTGGACATGCCGAAATTAGCGCAAACAAGTTAATCCGGCGTTAACGACGAGCAGTTTCTTAACCTTGCGGATTGGTGACTTCCGCCCGGTCAGGTGTTGAGGAACACCACCTTGCAGGGCGTGTCGGCGGCGAAGCCCGCGACCAGCACGTCGAGCTCGGGCACGCTGGCGCCGGGCGGCAGGGTGCGCGGGATCATGAACTCCGCTTTCACCGGTGTGTGGGAGGCTCCACTTAACCAAAGTGCCGGCGGCGATGGTCATGGTGCCGACGTTGCGGAAGCGCAGGTCGTCGGGGCTGGCCACCGGCTCGCCGTCGACACGGCAGGCGATACGGCGCTCGCCGTGCTTCTTCTTGTTGCCGTACTGGTCCATCGGGACGCAGTTGGGCTGGCCTGGCTCACATGAGTAGTTGGCGAGAGCGGGCGTCGGCAGGATTGGCGTCGCGAGGGCGGCGGCTGCGAAGGGGAGCAGCAGCCATGTGCGCAGGGATGCGGTCATTTCAGTCTCCATCAGTTGAGGTTTGAGTCAGGGTGTTAGATGTCCCACCGTTGCCGGCGGGCCATATCCGTCAGGCGATGGCCTTGGCGCTGCATTCGGCACCGGCCGCCGTTGCCCCGATGATGTCGGCGAGCAGCAACTGTTCACCCGGCTGGATCGGCTGGGGCAGGACGAGCAAGCCGGTCTCGCCTGTCTCGATGCTGAAGCGGACCTTGAGGCCGGCGGGCAGGACGCCCTTCGACAAGTTGGTCAGCCAGATGTCATTTGGCGTGGCCAGCGGCGTTCCGGCAACTGCACAGCCCAGCTTGAGGGCGCGGGTCTGAGTCGGGGTCAAAGCGGGGGCAGACGTCGCGCCGCTGCCATCGCCGTTGCCGGCTCCCGGCGTCGACGGAATGACGATGATCGGGATGTCCGGCTTGTCGTCATAGTCGTGGATATCGATCGGCAGGTAGATCGGCGGGTTGGAGGGGTTGTTCTTGGCCGGCTTGGGCGTGCCCGGCAGTTCGATAATGACGACCCCGCCATTGCCCTTGGGCTTGTCCTTGCCGGGCATAGGGATCGGGCCGATGCTTCCAGCCAAAGCCGAAGTGGCAACGAAGCTTCCGACAAGAAGGAGAGCGGTGATGCGTGCAATGTGGGTCATCTTGAATCCTCGCGGACCTGTAGTCCGCCTCTGCCGTGGAACCGGCCAATCCGGTTCGTTGGCGAGGTTTTTGCCAAATCTCCGTTGAATGCCCGATGATCTCCGTATTTATATTGTGTTCATAAATGATTGGCCGAATTAATTATGAATTGGTCCGTGAATTTCACGGATAACGGACCTGCTTCTCAATCTCCCGTGTGGCGACTAGGGTCCGAGCGGCGCAAAGGGGCAGCAGTTTGGGCGAAACTCTCGACGACACGGACAAGAAACTGATCGCGCTGTTGCAGGAAGATGGGCAGCGCTCGATGGCGGACCTTTCCAAGGCCATCGGCATCGCATCGTCGACGCTGAACGACCGCGTGAAGCGGTTGCAGCGGCAGGGGATCATCACCGGCTTCCACGCGCATGTTTCCCCGGAGGCGCTTGGCCTGTCGCTTACGGCTTTCGTTTTTGTGGGCTGGAACGATGCCGACGTAGAAACGGCTTTTCTCAAACGGATCGCAAGCGCAGAGCAGGTGCTCGAATGCCACCACGTCACCGGCGGCTGGAATTACCTGATGAAGGTGCGGGTCAAGGACACAAGGGCGCTGGAGGGTTTCCTGGGTGGGGTGCTGAAGCAGATCGCCGGGCTGCAGCGCACCGAAACGCTGATCGTGCTCTCATCACCGAAGGAAACCATCACGGTGCCCGCCGGCCTCGTTTGACCGGCTTCACAAGCGTCGCACGTCCCACTATAAGCCGCGCGCATCCATACATTCAGTTCGGGGAGTGACCGCATGGCCGGCCATTCGCATGCCAAAAACATCATGCACCGCAAGGGCAAGAGCGACGCCGCGCGATCGAAGGTGTTCTCGAAGCTGGCGCGCGAAATCACGGTAGCGGCCAAGCTCGGCGTGCCGGACCCGGCGTTCAACTCGCGCCTCCGTCTCGCGGTTTCGACGGCCCGCGGACAGTCCATGCCCAAGGACAATATCGACCGCGCCATCAAAAAGGCCGTCGGCTCCGATGGGGAGAACTATGAAGAGATCCGCTACGAGGGCTATGGTCCGGGTGGGGTGGCGATCATCGTCGAAGCACTGACCGACAATCGCAATCGTACTGCCTCCAACGTGCGCTCGACCTTCTCCAAGAACGGCGGCGCGCTGGGGGAAACCAATTCGGTCGGCTTCATGTTCGACCGGGTGGGCGAGATCTACTACCCGGCCAAAGCGGGCAGCGCCGACAAGGTGATGGAAGCCGCCATCGAGGCCGGAGCAGACGACGTCGAGAGTGACGAGGAAGGCCACACCATCTACACAAGCTTCGAGGCGATGAACGAGGCAGCGGCTGCGCTCGAGAAAATTCTCGGTGAACCGGAATCGGCCAAGTTCGTGTTCAAGCCGCAGAACGATGTTCCAGTGGATGCCGACAAGGGCGCAACGCTGCTCAAGCTGATCGGTATCCTCGAAGAGGATGACGACGTGCAGAACGTCTATTCCAACTTCGATATCAGCGACGAAGACATGGCCAAGATCGACGCAGCCTGAGTTCAGGCCGCGACGGCGGGCACCGGCTCGTAACGAACAACCGGCCTCACCAGCGCGCGGTTGCGGCCTGCCTGCTTGGCGGCATAGAGTTGCTGATCGGCCAAGCGAAACAGATCCTGGAAGGTGATGCTGCGATCGAACGCGGCACCGCCGACACTCACCGACAGCCGATGTGCAGTGCCACCGGGCGTGAACGACATCTCGAACACGGTGTTGCGGATGCGTTCAGCGACGGCTGCGGCCTGATCTGGGGCCGAACCGGGTAGGAAGACGCCGAACTCCTCGCCGCCGAGACGGCCGACAAGATCGGGTGCGCGCAGTAACGATTTGATTGAGCTTGCGATCATGCGCAGGGCTTCATCGCCGCGGTCATGGCCGAAGCTGTCGTTGATGGATTTGAAATTGTCGGCATCGACGATCAGCAGCGCGCCCTGCGGCTGCCTTTCGGTGCGGCGCACCTCGTGCAGATAGGCGTCGACAAGGGTAGAGAAGGCGCCGCGATTCATCACGCCGGTCAGGGCATCGGTCGAGGCGTAGATGGTCAGCCGGGCATGCGCGATGGCGAGTTCACGCAGCTTGTTGGAAAAGAACAGCAGCAAGGGAGCGGCGAGCAGGAGGGGGAGCAGGATGTCGGTCAAAATCGCGCGGCCGAGCGCGGCCTCGTCCAGCAGCCGGAAATTGAAGGAATCCACGTAGAGCGCTGCGATGATGCAGACGATCGTACCGGCGATCGTTGTGAGTGCGACCCGTCCCCAACTCTGCGGCGATATGTCGATGTTGAAACGCATGAGTGGCACGCTCCGGGCCCGTCGTGCGGATCATCGCGGCAACCAATTGAAAAGTGGTCACTACCAATCCCCCCAATTTTATCGATCGGCACTCACGCAGTAATGCGGCATTAGACCGTTGCCGGTTTGTTCACATTCCGCTTGGTAGGGTGCGCTAGGCATCCTAAAGCTGAGCGCACAGGGAGATTCGGTGGGAATGGTGCGAATCATCGGCATCGATCCGGGGCTCAGGCGCTGCGGCTGGGGTGTGATCGAGAGCGAGGGCAACCGCCTGCGGTTCGTCGCCTGCGGTACCATCACCCCACAAATCCACCGGACGCTTGCTGAGCGGCTCGCCGAATTGCATGCCGGGCTCAATGACCTTATTGGCCAGTTCAGCCCGGACGAGGCTGCGGTGGAAGAAACCTTCGTCAATGCCGGGGCGCGTTCGGCGCTCCAGTTGGGTCAGGCGCGCGGTGTGGCGCTGATGACGCCGGCGGCACGGGGACTGCCGGTAGGCGAATACGCTGCGAACCTCGTGAAGAAATCGGTGGTGGGTTCAGGCCATGCCGAAAAAGAGCAGGTGCAGTTGATGGTGAAGACGCTGCTTCCGGCCGCTGACTTCAAGGGCGCCGATGCTGCCGACGCGCTCGCCATTGCCATCTGTCACGCACATCACCGGGCCTATGCCGCGCTGAGGCTGCGCGCATGATCGGCAAGCTCAAGGGGCTGGTCGATGGCTTCGGCGACGACTTCGTACATATCGATGTAGGTGGCACTGTTTACGAGGCGTTCTGCTCGAGCAAAACCATGGCGACGCTGCCGCAAGTGGGGCACGCGGCGGTGGTGCATATTGAGATGATCGTGCGCGAAGACATGATCCGCCTGTACGGATTTGCGAGCCCGGAGGAAAAGGCCTGGTTCAACACGCTGATGACGGTGCAAGGCGTCGGGGCCCGCGTGGCGCTATCGCTTCTCTCCACACTGACCACTGGCGAGCTCGCGAACGCGATTGCGCTCCAGGACAAGGCGATGGTCGGCCGCGCCAATGGCGTAGGCCCAAAGCTGGCGCTGCGGATCGTCACCGAGCTCAAGGGAAAGGTGCCGACAGGTATCGGGATTGACGCGGGAACGCTCGGGCTGCAGCAGGCGCTGGGTGAAGGGCGGGCGCGGAGCAATATTGCTGACGCAGTGTCGGCGCTGAGCAATCTCGGCTATTCGAGCGCGCAGGCAAGTGCAGCGGTGGCGCGTGTAGTGAGCAAGGAAGGCGATGGTGCCGATACGGCAACGTTGATCCGGCTAGGGCTCAGGGAGTTGAGCACGTGACGCTCACCTCCGCGGCAGCCGGTCGCGACGATCCGCTCGATGTGTCGTTGCGGCCATCCGGCTTTGCCGAGTTCGTTGGGCAGTCGCAGGCCAAGGCTAATCTCGAGGTGTTCATTGCTGCGGCGCGTGCGCGCAAGACTGCGCTGGACCACGTGCTGTTCGTCGGTCCCCCAGGGCTGGGCAAGACTACCCTGGCGCAGATCGTGGCGCGGGAGCTTGGTGTGGGGTTCCGTGCAACGTCCGGCCCGGTCATTGCCAAGGCGGGCGATCTGGCGGCGCTGCTGACCAATCTCGAAGAACGCGACGTGCTGTTCATCGACGAGATCCATAGGCTGAATCCAGCGATCGAAGAAATCCTCTATCCGGCCATGGAGGACTACCAACTTGATCTCATCATCGGCGAAGGGCCGGCGGCGCGGTCGGTACGGATCGATCTCGCCAAGTTCACGCTGGTCGGTGCGACGACGCGCGCCGGGCTGCTGACGACACCGCTGCGCGATCGCTTCGGGATTCCAGTGCGGCTCAACTTCTATTCGCCGGAAGAGCTGGTGCAGATCGTGACCCGCGGCGCGCGGCTGCTCGGCATCGGCATGGATGCCGACGGCGCGCTCGAAATCGCGCGTCGGTCGCGAGGGACGCCGCGCATCGCGGGGCGGCTGCTGCGGCGGGTGACGGATTTTGCACTGGTCGACGGCGTCAAGTCGATTAACCGGGCGCTGGCCGACAAGGCGTTGCTGCGGTTAGAAGTTGATGCGCGCGGGCTCGATGCGCTGGATCGGCGCTATCTCAAAACTATAGCGGAGTTCTACAATGGCGGCCCGGTCGGCGTCGAAACCATAGCAGCGGCCCTAAGCGAACCGCGCGATGCGCTCGAGGAGATCGTCGAGCCCTATCTGATCCAGCAGGGCTTCATCCAGCGCACCCCGCGCGGCCGCATGCTCACGGCATTGAGCTTTTCACACATCGGCATGACACTGCCTTCGGGTTTCACCGGCCTGCAGGCGAGTCTGTTCGAGGAGCCGGGCGAGCCGTGAGCCGTTCGCACTCCATCACGGTGCGGGTCTATTACGAGGACACCGATTTTTCGGGCAATGTCTATCACGCGGCCTACCTGCACTTCTTCGAGCGCGGGCGAACGGAGTTCCTGCGAGACCTCGGGGTGCATCATTCGGAACTTGCGAAAGACGGGATAGCGTTCGCGGTGCGGTCGATGGCAATCGAATTCGATCGCGCGGCGCACATCGATGATCTCCTCGCCGTCGAAACGTCCGTGGTCGAATCCACCGGGGCGCGGCTGATTCTCGATCAGACGATCAGTCTGGACGGTCAACCCGTTGCGCAGGCAAAGGTCGTGGTGGTGGCAATCAAGGGGACTCGAGCCGTGCGACTGCCCTCAGCGTTGGTAGCGAGAGTGGCGCGCTAGCATAGC
>JBEBHC010000163.1:0-6471 GCA_040081185.1 Devosia sp.
CTGATCGTCGTGCTGTGCATCACCAACATCTACGTCAAGTATCTCAACAAGGTGAAGGAGCGCTAAGATGGCTACCGTCACCTCCAAGAGCCAGAAGTTCACTCGCCCGGTCGCGCTGATCGTTATCGCACTGGTAACGCTGATTTTCCTGTCGCCGATCTACTGGATAGGCTCGACCGCCTTCAAGCCGCGCTCGGTGGCGACCTCGGTCCCGCCGACCATCGTGTTCACTCCCGAGGTCACTCCCTTCGTCAAGCTTTTCACCAAGCGCGTGCAGCTCAAGGAGCCGCCGACCCAGGAAGTCTACGACGCCGCTCCTTGGTGGGAGAAAGCGATCTACGACGGCGGCGAGCGCGTCCTGCGCGTCGGCGACGGCGTCCAGATCTCACAATATCCCAATCGCTTCGCCAACAGCCTCATCGTGGCGATCATCTCGACGGTGCTTGCGGTCAGCATGGGCACCATCACGGCCTACGGCTTTTCCCGCTTCAAGATGAAGGGTGAGGCCGACCTTCTATTCTTCATTCTGTCGACCCGAATGCTGCCGCCGATAGTTGTCGCGATTCCGATGTTCATCATGTACCGGACATTCGATCTCAACGACACGCATCTCGGCCTGATCATTCTCTACACGGCCTTCAACCTCAGCTTCTCGGTATGGCTGATGAAGGGCTTTATCGACGAGATTCCGAAGGAATATGAGGAAGCGGCACTGGTCGATGGCTACACCCGCATGCAGGCGTTCTGGAAGATCGTTCTGCCGGAAGCGGCAACGGGTATCGCCGCGACGGCCGTGTTCTGCTTCATCACCGCGTGGAACGAATACGCCTTCGCACTGATCATGACGAACCGGCGTGCGCAGACGGCCCCGCCCTTCATCCCGAGCCAGGTCGGCTCCGGCCTGCCGGAATGGACTGTGATCGCCGCCGGCACCTTCCTGTTCCTCATCCCGGTCGCGATTTTCACCTTCCTGCTCCGCAATCACCTGCTGCGCGGCATGTCGTTCGGAGCCATCCGCAAATGAAACCAGGCATCATCAACCAGAAGTCGGTGGAGCGATCGGCCATGACGTTCATGGTGCTTGGCATCGTGTTCCTCTGCCAGCCCTGGATAGAGTTCCTGCACGTGTGGAGCGTGCTGATCATGCTGATCGGCATTATCGGGTTCAACGTCTCGGCCCATATGCGCCCCGTGCTCGACGAGGCGCGCGTCGACGAGGACGACACCGGGCCTGTTTCACTGACCGCCACCGTGCAGCGAGGCCACAATGGCTGAGATAGAACTGCGCCATATCAACAAGCACTTCGGCGCCGTGCACGTGATCCGTGACGTCAGCCTGACGGTCAAGGACAAGGAGTTTGTCGTCTTCCTCGGCCCCTCCGGCTGTGGAAAGACCACGACGCTGCGTGCTGTTGCGGGACTCGAAGAGATCGACGACGGTGAGATTCTCCTCGATGGCAAGCCGATCCAGAATCTGCGCGCCGCCGACCGCGACATCGCCTTCGTCTTCCAGAACTACGCGCTTTACCCGCACTTCACGGTTTACGAGAACCTGGCCTTTCCACTGCGAGCGGTGGGCACCTCGTCCGCCGAGGTCGAAAGCATCGTGCGCTCGGTTGGCAAGTCGCTGGGCATCACGCATCTGCTCAAGCTGCGGCCTTCGGCTTTGTCCGGCGGTGACATGCAGCGCGTCGCGATCGGCCGCGCGCTGGTCCGCCGGCCCAAGGCGCTGCTGCTCGACGAACCCATCGGCTCGCTCGATGCCAAGCTGCGCGAGACAATGCGCGTCGAGTTGAAGCGGCTGCATCTCGAGAATGGTTCGACCTCGATCTATGTGACCCATGACCAGATCGAAGCCATGTCACTCGCGGACCGCATCGTGGTGATGCACGACGGCGTGCTGCAGCAGATCGGCACGCCCACCGACGTCTATCTCTACCCCGCGAACCTGTTCGTCGCGCAGTTCATCGGTTCGCCCGTCATGAACATCAGCCCCACTCAGGTGAAGGAAGAAGGCGGCGAGGCGCGCATCGCACTCGACGGCGAAAGCTTCGGTATGCCGCGCGAGCTGCTCGGCATGCTGCAGAGCAAGAAAGCCGGTGGCGAACTGTCGCTCGGCGTTCGCCCCGAGGGCGTGCTGGTGAGCCGCGACGAAAAGCCGGGCTTCCGGCCGGTCGAGGCGCACCTGATCCAGCCTTATGGCGGTTTCGACATCGTCGACCTAAAGGTTGGCGGCAATACGCTGCGCGCCCGCACCACGAGCAATCTCGTCGGCAAACCGGGCGAGCGCGTCTGGGCGCGGATCGATCCGTCGCAGGCGCATTTCTTCGACACCAAATCGGGCGCATCGCTCGGCATCAGGCTCGGCGACTGACATGGCCCGCATTCGACTCGAAAACGCATCCAAGACCTTCGGTACCCACGCCGCGATCGAAGATCTCGATCTCGACATCGCCGACGGCGAATTCTTCGTACTGCTGGGTCCGACAGGCGCCGGCAAGACCACGACGCTGCGCCTGATCGCCGGACTCGAAAAGCCGACGGCGGGTCGCGTCTATATCGATGAGACCGACGTCAACGAATGGGGTCCGGCCGAGCGCGACGTGGCGCTGGTGCTGCAGCAGTACTCGCTCTATCCGCGCCTCAGCGTGCGCGACAATCTCGCCTTCCCGCTACGCTCGCGCGTGCGCAACTTGCCGTCCGCCGAAATCGACAAGCGTATCGACTATGCCAGCAAGACCCTGCGCATCGAGCACCTGCTCGACCGCAAGACCGACCGGCTGTCGGGCGGCGAGATGCAGCGCGTTTCGATCGGCCGCGCCATCGTGCGCGAGCCGCGCGTGTTCCTGATGGACGAACCGCTCTCGGCGCTCGATGCGAAGCTCCGCGAGTCGTTGCGTTCGGAACTGAAGGACCTGCAACAGCGGCTCGGCGCGACGTTCATCTTCGTGACGCACGACCAGGTCGAGGCCATGACCATGGGCGACCGCATCGCCGTGCTCAACAAAGGTCGCATCGTGCAGGTCGCGACCCCCTCCGAGATCTATCACAACCCGCGCGATACCTATGTCGCGAGCTTCGTCGGCTCGCCTGCAATCAACCTGCTCGAAGGCAGCATCGCCGGCGGTAAGGCCGTGGTCGCAACGCCCGGTTTCGAGCTGCCGCTGTCCAATGGCGGCGCCGAGGGCAATTACATCTTCGGCATCCGGCCGGAAGACGTGACGGTCGCCTCCGGTGCACCGGTGGAAGCACGCGTCCACGACATCGAGAACCACGGCATCGAAAAGATCCTGACGCTGCGTGTCGGGCAGATCCTGCTGCGCGCCGGCGTGCCGGCCCGCGTCAACGTCGCGGTGGAAGACAGCGTCCGTTTCGGCTGGGCGCCCGGCAAGGTGATGCTGTTCGATCGCCAGAGCGGACTCAATCTCGGCCACAAGGCCTGAACAACAAGACGACCCGGAGGACATCATGGCGGACAACAATTATCCCAAGCTCCACAACGCGACGTGGCCGGGTGTGGTGGGCAAGGGTGCGCCGGATTCCGAAGCGATCATCCCGCTCGACACGCTGCTGAAGCTGACGGCCGGTGCCGAAGTGAACGGCCAGAAATTCGATGGCGTCGATCTATGGCTCGCCGATCCGCATATCTCGATCGACAGCGATAAGGGAGCGGTCCGCAAAATGACCGACCACATCGCCGGCTTCGGCCTCAAGGTCGGCTCCTTCGTGGCCCCCATCTGGGGCGGTGCCGGCGGCGGCTCGGCCATGGGCGACGCGGATGACCGCAAGCGCTTTCTCAGCCAGGTGGAAAAAGCCTGCCGCATCGGCCGGCAGATGCGCGAAGAAGGCATTCGCCCGACGGGTGGTGTGCGCGTCGACTCCTCGACTGGCGTCGAGGCCTGGGACAAGGATCCTGTCGCCAACACCAAGCTGATTGCGGAGACCTTCCGCGAGGCCGGCAAGATCGCCCAGCAATATGGCGAGTACATCGTCGCCGAGGGCGAGATCTGCTGGGGCGGCATGCATTCCTGGCGCGAGAACGTGAAACTGCTCGAGATGGTCAACATGCCGGGCATCGTCGGCTATCAGGCCGACATGGCGCACTCGATGCTGTTCGTGCTCGGCGCCAATGCCGAGAAGGACCGTATCCTTCCGGCCAACTTCGACTGGTCCGACAAGGCGGCGCTCGATGCCGCCTATCACAAGGTTGCCGATGCGCTGCGTCCCTGGACCTACGATTTCCATGTAGCGCAGAACGACGGCACCACCTTCGGCTCGGGCACGCACGAAAAGACCGGCCGCCACTGCCAGATCGACGACCCCAACGGGCGCCTCGACGTGGTCAAGCACGCCGGCTACTGGCTGCGTAACGAGCAGGGCGATCTCACCAAGAAGATGCGTCACATCTGCTGGGACGGCTGCATGTTCCCCAACGCCGTCATGGAGCAGCAGGAAACCTGGAACAAGATTCTGGGCGCCATGATCAAGGTGCGCGACGCGCACGGCTGGCGCGAATAGTCACGGCGGACAGAGGCACAAATGGCGGCAAAGCAGAAGACTCTCAACATCGGCATGGTCGGCTACGGCTTCATGGCCAAGGCTCATTCCAACGCCTGGGTGAATGCGGCGAACTTCTTCGATACCGGCTACCGGCCGGTGCTGAAGGCCGTCGCGGCGCGCTCGGCCGACAAAGCCAAGGGCTTTGCCGACCAATGGGGCTATGAGCGCGTCGAGAACGACTGGAAGAAGCTGATCGATGCCAAGGATATCGACGCCATCGATATCTGCGTGCCCAACGACCTGCATGCTCCCATCGCTATCGCCGCCGCCAAGGCCGGCAAGATGGTGCTGACCGAGAAGCCGCTTGCCCGCACCGCCAAGGAAGGCAAGCCGATGGTCGACGCGGTCGAAAAGGCCGGTGTCGCCAATATGGTCTGGTACAATTATCGGCGCGTGCCGGCCGTGACCTTCATCAAGCAGATGGTCGAGAAGGGAAAGATCGGCAGGATTTTCCACTACCGTGCGAAGTTCCTGCAGGATTGGACGATCAACCCCGACGTGCCGCAGGGCGGACAGGGCACGTGGCGCCTCGACGTCGATGCCGCGGGCTCGGGCGTCACCGGTGATCTCCTGGCGCACTGCATCGATACGGCATTGTGGATCAATGGCGGCATCTCCTCGCTGACCGCCATGACCGAGACGTTCGTCAAGGAGCGCAAGCACGCAGACACCGGCAAGCTGCAGGCCGTGGGCATCGATGATGCAGCGGCAGTGCTGACCCGCTTCGCCAATGGTTCGCTCGGCACCTTCGAGTCGACGCGCTATGCGCGCGGCCACAAGGCGCTCTACACGCTCGAGATCAATGGCGAGCATGGCTCTTTCAGCTGGGACCTGCACGACCTTAACCGCGTCGGCTGGTTCGACCATCGCGTCGAAGGCCCGCTGCGCGGCTGGGCCTCGATCCACATCACGGACGGCGAGCATCCCTATCTCGGCAAGTGGTGGGTGCCGGGCCTCGGCATCGGGTTCGGCGAAAGTTTCACGCACCAGGCGGCGGATTTCCTGTCGAGCCTGGGAAAGAAGAAGGCCCCATCGCCGACCTTCCGCGAAGCGCTTGAGACAAACCGCGTGTGCGACGCGATCATCACCTCGGGCAAGTCCGGTAAGTGGGTGAACCTCTAGTCGAGAGACCGGAGCGAGGGGATCAGCATGAAACTCGGTTTCAACCTGCTGCTGTGGACAGCGCATGTCACGGAAGAGCATCGGCCGATTTTCGATCGGTTGAAGAAGATCGGCTATGACGGTGCCGAGATCCCGATGTTCGGCGGCGATGTCGATCACTATGAAATGGTCGGGCGCTGGTTGAAGGAAGCGGGCCTCGCCTCGACCGGTATCGGTATCATGCCCGGCGGCGGCAAGAACGCCGTTTCATCCGACAAAACCGAGCGTGCGGCGGCCCTCGATCACCTCAAATGGCTGATCGACTGCACCGCGGCGATCGGCGGGAACATTGCCGCCGGCCCGTTCCACCAGCCGCTCGGCGAGTTCACGGGCACCGGCCCGACTGACGACGAACGTAAATATTGCGCCGAGGTCCACAAGCAGGCCGCGCAACATGCGGCGAAGGCCGGCATCACTTTGGCCGTCGAACCGCTCAACCGCTTCGAATGCTACTTCATCAACACGGCGTCGCAGGCAGCCGCATTGGTGCAGGCGGTGAACGAGCCAAACTACGGCTACCTCTACGACACGTTCCATTTCAACATCGAGGAAAACTCGGTAGAGGGCGTGATCCCGGGGACCATCAAGCAGATCAGCCACGTCCATATCTCCGAGAACAATCGCGGCGTGCCGGGCGCCGGACACATCCAGTTCCAGCCGGTGTTCAACGCGCTGAAGAAAGCCGGATACGATGGCTGGATGACCGTCGAGGCCTTCGGTTCACCGCTGCCCGACCTCATCGCTGCGACC
>JBEBHC010000164.1:0-6466 GCA_040081185.1 Devosia sp.
CAACATCACTCGACCAAAGGCCGGCACTTCTTTCCGCAGCAAATCGCGAAGGTATCGCGCTATCTCAGAATCTTCCACTTCCTGATCCGGCTCCGGTCCTTCGGCTGCGATCACGTTGGCGAGCGACACCTCGCGTTCTCTCTCATCGCCCTCGGACGAGGCGGATTGGTCGAGCGAAATGACGACTGGTCGCCGCAAGAATGAGCCGTAGGCGTCGGCACTGATGCTCAAAGCGGAACAGATCTCGAATTGCGTCGGCTCAGGCCGCCCCTCGGCGCGGCATTGCTCAACGAAGCGATCAATCCGGCGGATGATTCGCTGCTGATTGATCGAAACCGGCACGACGCCGCTGGTCTTTTGCGTGTAACGGGAAATGTGATAGCGAATCCAAAATGTCGCAAAATATCCAAACCGGGCCGACGTCTCGTTGTTCGGCACGTAACGATCGATCGCGGCCAGCAGTCCGACGAGGGCAGCGCTGAGCAATTCATCATAGTTTCGCCGACCGCGCACCGCCGCTTTTGCCAAGCCGAGGTTTGCGTCAAAAAGTTCGTTTCTCTTTGCGTTGATGACCCGGCAGGAAACGCTCAAGGCGTTTCCGGCTGTGCCGGACATGGCGCCGCCCGCGGCGATCGTGAAGTAACTTTCAACGGGCAAAGAGGTGAGCAGGAAATCGGCGAGCCGATGGCTGTGCTCGGCGTTTTGCTCAACGCTGGCGACTAAGTCCGACAGTGTCCGGCGCCGGGCTGCGCTGACGCGCGCAGCGCGCCATGATTTCGACACGCCAGAAGACTCCGTGGCCTCATCGTCCCGCGGTGGAAGTGAATCCAGCCAGGCGCGAACGAGGATCGGGTGCCGGGCAAGTTGATCCACGAGCGTGCGCTGGAGTGCATAAAATTCCTCAAACTGAACGCGGTTGTCCTGATAGCCATGTCCGTTTGCCGGCAAGTGACCATTCCGTCCTCGATCATTTCGCGCTGGTTGGAGTGCCATGTGAACGCCCGCCTCCATTCTGCGCCGTAGCGTGAACCGCTGCGGCCCGGTTCGACCGCGTTGCGCTCTGACCGCAGTCGGCAACGGGTGCCGCCGTGGTCTCACGACTTGTATATCGAGGCACCGGCTGAACTTTGCCGTTAGCCCTGATGAAGATGAATTGGTCGCGCTTCCGCATCCACCGCATTGAATCGCATCGTGGGCACGATAACAGGCGGGAGGTGAGATGATTGTCTCGAAAGTGTCGGCGATTCTCTCGACTGCCGTGATGGAATCTAGTCCCGAGGTGGAGGCGTCTTCATGGCGCGAAAATGGCGGGCCATCTGCGAATGATCGGAAAGGCCGGCTGCCTGCGAGACTTCTCTTACGGTGATGCGACCAGTCGATCGCGAATGCCGTTCACGGCACCAGCCCGCCGTAGGGCGTCAATGCCATGCGCGCGATCGTCCCGGCCTTTGAGGGGCTTGACCATCATCGCGCTGCTTGCCCCGGCTTTACCTGCAAATGGCCAATATGGCGGCCTGCCGGTCGCCAGGACTGAGGACTGCTTGGCAACCTTGTGCAGCCGGAGTCACCGGCGGAGACACCGAACCCGGTGCAGGAAATCGAAGGTGTGCCGGTGAAATTGGCTTCGTTGTCGCGAAGCCGGTTGAGCGATGTTGTCGTCTCAGCGTTGCTGGAATTTCGCGAGGTCGATCTTCTTGAGTTCCTGTTTGAGGATTTTGCCTGCCTTGAATTTTACCACCGCTCGCAGCGGAATGATGACTGTCTGGTCGGGTCTATTGGGATTTCGGCCGACGCGCGGCCGGCGCAATTGCACTTCCAGAACTCCGAAATTGCGCAGCTCGACGTTTCGTCCCTCGGCCAGCGCGCGCTGGATAGTGTCGAGCGTCTGCTGCACGTTATCGACGATCTGTTTCTGCGGGAACCCGGTCTTCCGGAAAATCTCCAGCACGATCTCATGTTTGGTCAGGTTGGGCATGGGGTTAATTGCACAGTTTTGATCGGGGCTCTATCCGCGTTTCCGGTTGGTCTTAAGATTTTCGATCGCGGCGCGCACCAGTTCACCGATCGCGACTCCTTTTTGCCGCGCGGCACGCCTGAGATCCACACGCTGACTTCGCGGGACGCGCACCGAGATTTGCAGGCGCCTTTCCTTGGCCGAGGTGAACCTACTGAAATCGAACTGCGCCAAGGCGAAGCGCACGGTTTCACTCGCGGTCTCGAATCCGCGGGCTTTTCGGGCGGCTTCGATCTGGTTGAAGATCGAGATCGGGAGATCGACGGTGAGCGGGCTGGTGGCGTGCGTGGGACGTTTTTTTGGGGTCATAGGAGGCCGAGTCTTCAATGCTGGGTCGCGTCGCTCGGCAAAGACACGAGGTTTGTTTAGGCGGGGTGAAATTCAAATCCGGATTCATCCTGCAACGGTTCAGGATTTTTTGGCCGAACGGCGGGCGAGCCAGAGCATTAGCGCACCGAAGACAGTGAAGAGTGCGCCCCAGATCAGATTTACGTTTTGCCCGAGCGAGTGAGCGGTGTAGATGGCCGGGTCTGAAATAGAGCCGTATACGACGAGAATAATGCCGAGCAGGAGAAAGAGCAGGCCCATCGGGAGGCGGATATCGAGTTGCATGAGAGTGGAGGAGGGGGCGACTACCAGAACATGATGTTCAGCGCGGCTGTGGCACCGAGGACGAGGGTGCCGAGCAGGGCGGGGCGCGCATACCACGGCGTGCCGGGCGCGTCTTGGGGTTTTGCGGTCAGCGAATAAACCAGTCCGCGGAGTTCGTCGTCGGTGCGGTTGGGTTTCGTAGCGAGGGAAATGACAAGTGTGCCGAGGAAGCAGCCGGTGAAGGCGAAGATGGCCATCCAGAAACTCTGCGCCATCGAACTGGCGAAGAGCTGGTGCACGCCCATCCATCCGCCCTTGAGCAGGCCGGGCACCTCGCCGACGGCGAGAGTGTTGCCCTGGAAAATCGCGGCGGTGGCTGTGCCGATGAGCAGGCCGAAAAAGGCGCCGTGGCCGGTGGCGCGACGCCAGAACATGCCGAGGAGGAAGATGGCGAAAAGCGGCGCGTTCACGAAGCCGAACACCAGCTGGAGCATGTCCATGATATTGTTGAATTTTGCGGCGGCATAGGCGCAGGCCGCACTGATGAGCAGGCCGACGACGGTGGTGATGCGGCCGACTTTGATGAGGTGGGCGTCGGAGGCATCCTTCTTGAACCAGCGCTGGTAGAGGTCGTAGGTCCAGACCGTGTTGAAGGCGGTCACGTTACCGGCCATGCCAGACATGAAAGAAGCCATGAGCGCGGTGAGGCCGATGCCGAGCATGCCATGCGGAAAATATTTCGCGAGCATGGCGGGCACAACCATGTTGTAGTCAGGGTTGCCGTCGACACCGACCGGCAGCGCGAGGCCGGCGGAGCCGCCCTTGTGGTAGAGGGCGATCGCGAGCATGCCGGGAAGTATCACGAGCGCCGGGAACAGCATTTTCGGGATAGCGGCGATCAGCGGCGTGCGGCGGGCGGCGTTCATGTCCTTGGCGGCCATGGCACGCTGGATGACGAGGAAGTCCGTGCACCAGTAGCCGAAGGAGAGGACGAAGCCGAGGCCGGCGACGAGGCCGAACCACTCGATGCCGATGGGGTTCGCGGTGGGCGTGCCGAGGTGGGACCACGAGGAACTCCAGGCGCCGGGCATGCCCTTGGTGGCGGAATAGGCGTCGAGGTTATGCATGAGGCCGCTCCAGCCGCCGATGTCCTGCAGGCCGAGGATGACGAGCGGAAGGAAACCGAGCACGATGAGGAAGAACTGGAGCACCTCGTTGTAGATGGCCGAGGTGAGGCCGCCAGTGTAGATGTAGACCAGCACGATGGCGCTGGAAACGAAGATGCAGGCGTCGAAATTCCAGCCGAGGATCGCGTTGAGGAGCTTCGCCAGCGCGAACATCGAGATACCCGAGGAGAACACCGTCATCACGGCGAAGGAAAGCGCGTTGAACGTGCGGGTCTTCTCGTCGAAGCGGAGCTTGAGGTATTCCGGGACCGAGCGCGCCTTGGAGCCGTAGTAGAACGGCATCATGAAAATGCCGACGAAGACCATGGCGGGAATCGCGCCGACCCAGTAGAAATGACTGGTGGCGATGCCGTATTTGGCGCCAGAGGCGGCCATGCCCATGACTTCCTGCGCACCGAGGTTGGCGCCAATGAAGCCGAGCGCACAGATCCACGCGGGGAGCGAACGGCCGGACTCGAAGAAATCGGAGCTCGTTTTCATGTGCCGCCGGATCGCCCAGCCGATGCCAATCACGAAAATAAAGTAGGTTCCGAGAATCAGGTAGTCGACCGGCGCGAGTTGCAGCGACACGGCACCGCCGCCGGGTAGGGGATGGGAGATCGTGGCCAGTTGAATCATGGGCGTGTTCAGAGCGGGCATTGCCAGGATGGGAAGAGAGTGAGCTCAGGGATGGGTGGCGGCGGCCGGAGCGCGCGCGAAGGCGCGGGCAGGTAACGGCTGGCGCGCGAATCCGGGACCACTCCATTCGAGCTGGAGTGCCGGGGCGTGCACGCCGGCCTGAAGCAACGAGAACCTGAAAGGATGCGGGCCGGCTTGGAGCCGCATCGTCGCCGATTTTTCCGTGCCGTGCGCATAACCGAAATCAGCGTCAAGGAGAGTGGCTTCGTGCAGGCGGAGGATGGCACCGGTGTCGGTCGTGAGATAGAAGATGTATTCACCGTCAGCCGGCACAATGAGGTGACCGGTGAAGAGTAGTCCCGCGGCAGCGTTGGGCGGGACGCTGGCAGGGTCCGGTCGTGACATCGTGCCCGTAGCGACGGGCGTCAGCGCCGCAAAATCCGGCACCCACGGAAACGGACCGGCGTAGGCACGCCACTCAACTCCGGCGACGGTTGCAGTGGTCGCGAGTGCGGGCACGAGCGCAGCATCGTAAGGGCGCGGTGCGGCGGAGTCGGGCCGTCGGGACTGAAGGGCGGTCTCTTGTAATCTTCGCTGGAGTGCGGCGCTCGCCGGATCGCGGGCGAGATTCTTCGTTTCCTTCGGATCGGCGACGACATCGTAGATCTCAAATTTGTCGTCGGCAGATTTCACGTCGTAGCGCACGCCGATCAGGTCACCGAGGCGGACGGCCTGCATTTGATTGCGCGGGCGGTCGCGTCGGCCCGGCTCGAAGGCCGGGTAGCCGGGGGTGCGTCCACCGACGTTGTATTCGAAATACAGTGGACCGCGTTCGCTCGCCCGGCCCTGTCCGGTCAGTGCTGGCAAGAGGGACACTCCGTCGGTGCGAGCGGGGGCGGGCAAGCCGGCGACTTCGGCGAAGGTGGGCAGCCAATCCCATTGGGCGCTCGGCTGCGCCACAACACGTCCGGCGGGGATGTGCCCGGGCCAACAGGCGATGGTCGGCACGCGCAGGCCACCCTCCCATAGGTCGCGTTTGATACCGTCAAAGGGGCCGAAGCTCGCGAAGAACTCGGGCGAGAACTGACCACCGAGCATGGACTCGCGTTCAGGTCCGTTGTCAGAGGTGAACACGATGAGTGTATCTTCGTCGGCGTGGAGATCGACGAGCAGTTGCCGTAGGTCGGCCACGGCGTCGTCGATGCGGCGCACGCTGGTGGCTTGGCGCCGGTAGACATCGGGCCAGGGTTTCGGTGGCGCGACGGAATCCTGCGAATCGTCGTAGGTGGCCGCGGCGAAATCAGGATGAATCCATGAGTCGATCGTGCCCGAGGCGGTGTTGATCATGCGGCCGGGCGCACCGAGCCATTGCAGGCCGCCCTTGAGGCCGCCGCCGGCGGGATAGGCCTGGGTCGGTAATTCGAGGACGGCGTGCGGGGTGTCGAAGGCGAGATAGAGGAAGAACGGTTGCTGCGGGGTGGACGCGGTGTGGGCCGTGATGAATTTTTTGGCGCGAGCGGTGAAGAGGTCGGTCGTGTAGCACTTGTCGAGTCCGGCAGTGACGTTGGTGCGGCCGTCCCAAACGCTGACCGGCCCTCGGGCTTTCGCCTTTTCGGCAAAATAGGGCGCCTCCTTCGGGTAGTGTTCGTGACCGTCGATATGGCGGAGCATGCCGTAGAAAGAATCGAAGCCGCGGTTGAGCGGATGCGCAGGCGCGTCGGGCTGCGCGCCATCGGTGGAGGTGTTGGATTGCCCGTGCAGCCCCCATTTGCCGATGGCGGCGGTGGCGTAGCCGGCGCGGCGCAGCACGGTGGCGAGCGTGTGGTTGTTTTCGAGGGCCTTGTCGAACTGGTTGTCGCGGACGTTGGCGTGCCCCTGCGAAACGCCGAGCAGCAGGGACGCACGCGAGGGCGCGCAGACGGGCGCCGCGCAGTAGTGGTGCGTGAGCTGCGCGCCCTCGCGGGCGAGGCGATCAAGGTGCGGGGTGGTAAACGAGGCGGTGTTGCCGGACGCGCGGCGCGCGTTTTGAAAATACACCCCGAGGTCGCCCCAACCG
>JBEBHC010000341.1:0-1658 GCA_040081185.1 Devosia sp.
TGGATCTCCTTGATCTCGACCTGCATCTGGTAGCGCAGGTTCTTGTCGAGCGCGCCCAGGGGCTCGTCCATGAGCACGACGCTCGGATGGAAAACGATGGCGCGAGCGATGGCGACGCGCTGCTGCTGGCCGCCGGACAACTGGCGCGAAAAGCGATCCGCGAAACGCTCCAACCGCACCAGTTCGAGCGCCTGCGTCACGCGTTGTTTGACCTGCTCGTTCGGCAATTGACGCGCGCGCAACGGGAACGCGACGTTGTCGAACACGTTGAGGTGCGGAAAGATGGCGTAGTTCTGGAACACCATGCCAAAACCACGGTGCTGCGGCGGGCGGTTGACGATGTCGATACCGTCGACGAGGATCTGCCCTTCGTCGACGTCGGCAAACCCGGCGATCATCATCAGCGTCGTCGTCTTGCCCGAACCCGAAGGACCGAGCAGCGAGAAGAACTCACCCGGTGCGATGTGCGTGCTGATTCGATCGACGACGCTGTCCTTGCCGTAGCGTTTCGTGATCTGGCGCAGCTCGATCGCACTCTTGCCCGGCTGCGACGGGCTCGCTGAGGCCGCGCTCAGCTGATGATCCACTTGGCCCAGGTCTGGCCGACCTTTTCGCGGTTCTGCGCCCACCAGTTGATGTCGAGCAGGAAGCCCTTGGACCGCGTCCACGGGGTTTTGGTCGCCGGGTCGATCAAGTCCTTCGGCGTCGCGCCGTAGGCCTTCACGTTCACCGGAATTCCTTTGTATTTGCCGAGCCAGCGCGCCTGCGATTCGGCGCTCGAGCTGTAGTCGATGAATTTCTTCGCGTTCGCCAGATTTTTTGCGCCGACTGGAATTCCGTAGGCTTGCGCCAGCAGCGCGTTCTGGTTCCACTGGATTCCCAGCGGCGCGCCCTGATCGATCGCGACGCCGACTCGCGTGCTCCAGAGGGCTCCCATCGAGACTTCATTGTCGGAAAGCAGCGTCGACGACAAGGCGCCGGTATCCCAGAACTTCGGAATAGCCGAGCGGATGCGCGACATCGACTTGAACGCACGCTCGATGTCCAGCGGGTAGAGCTTGTCCATCGGCACGCCGTCGGCGATCAGCGCGAACTCCAGCGCCGGCGTTCCCGAAGCCATGTCGGGCAGCGTGCGCCGGCCGGGGAACTTCTTCAGATCCCAGAATTCGGCCCACGACTTGGGCTCAGTGCCAGGTGCAATCGCCTTGGTGTTGTAGCCCAGCACCATCGCGTAGATGAAGCAGCCGACCTGGTACTTGCGCTTCACGACCGGGTCGATGTCCGCCGGGTTCGTGTACTTGAACTCGTCGTAGTTGATCGGCTGCAGGTAGTTGCCCTTTTCCAGCTCGAGCAAGGTGCTGTCGCCGGTGTCGATCAGATCGAGTTCGTTCTGGCCCGACTTCATCATCGCCATCAGCTTGCCGGCGGTCGCGGCGACCGGGACCACTTCGATCCCGGTCTCCTTGCGGAACGGGTCGTAGATGGTCTCTTTCTTCACATCGTCGAACACGCCGCCGGGGGTGCGAACGATCACCTGTTCGGCAGCGCCTGCCTTGTGGACCCAGAACAGTGCCGGGGCAGCCGCCACCCCGGCGGCACCTGCAATCAACTTTCGGCGGCCCGGGCTTCGAAGGCTTGGATTGGTCATGGTTGTCTCC